>JASFIG010000196.1:0-8356 GCA_050122795.1 Desulfobacterales bacterium | reverse complement strand
CGGGGCGGCGGTGCCATTGGACTGATTGCCATGTCGATAATGGCACCTTTTGCAGCCATGATTATTCAAATGGCCATTTCGCGATCACGTGAATATTTGGCGGATTCGACCGGTGCCGGTTTTGCAGGCACACCGGAGGGACTGGCCTGCGCGCTTGAAAAGCTGGGTCAATACTCGAAAAGAATACCACTGGAGGCGAACCCGTCGACCGCCCATATGTTTATCGTCAATCCCCTGTCGGGTAGAAGTATGACGAGCTTGTTTTCAACCCACCCCCCGCTGGAAGAGCGCATTGCCCGTTTGCGGGGCACCGCCGTCCGGCGCGAAGCGGCCGCGCCAGAGTCTGGCACAGATCGTCGGCAGGAAAAGGCCAAAGCCTTCTGGGATCGACTTTCAAAATGATGCCAAGTGGGGGGGGGTGATTGTTTATTTCACCGCAAAGACGCAAAGGGCGCAAAGAAAGATATCTTTTAATTTTCCGTTGAGGCGACGGAAAACTAAACTGTGTGTCTCTGCGGTGCACGTCTAACATTCAACAGCATTCCACATTACTGCAGGCCGCAGCATTCTTGCCTTTGATCCAGGTCTGAATAATATAAGAGGCACAGCCCACCCCCGGTGTTACCGCAATGGCGTCGGCCGGGCAATTTTTTGCGCAGGCGCCGCATTCCATACAGCCGTCCAGATCATCAATGCGGGCCTTTTTGTCGTTCATCGAAAATATTCCATGCGGGCAAACAACTGCACACATACCGCAGCCCACACAGGCCTTTTGGCTGAGCCTCAAAGTTGTTACCCCGGGCAGGTATCGGAATGTTTCCACTGGTAAACCTCTTTCAGACTAACTGGTATTGAAAATTGAATATTGTAGATTGAATATTTGCGGAAGTCGCTTCGCTCCCTCTCTATAATTAAAAATCGATAGAATGCCTTTAATATTCAATATTCAATCTTCATTATTCAATGAAAATGGTGAGACTGCATAAAAAATTTTTGCGGTACTAACCAATGAATGCTGATCCAACCCAGGCAATCAGCGCTATTAGCAGTGCCGATGCCTGAAACGGTATGGCTCTACGCATTTCTTTCTCCACCCCGGAAGGTGACGTAAACGGGGTTGATCCGGTAAAGTTCATCGCGAGATAAGAACTCACGGCAGTTGTGCACAGCAGCAGGGCCGCGGCTCCCAGAGGCGGTATCTGGCCCCAAAAAAGTGCCATCATTGCGGCAGCACCTATCACTCCGGTGACGGCGCCCTTGACCGCAAATGATTTTCCCGGAATCCAGGGCAAAAGCGCTGGAGTCACGACGGCGCCGGCCAAAATGCCGCTAACATAGGCCCCAAACAGCATTAAACCTCGCGCCCATGCGGCGGAAAGAGAAAAAATATGAGTCCCGATTCCGGAGATCACAAATGCGGTCAGAAGGATCCAAAATGAGGGTTTCGGCAATTGGGCAAGTTCTACCGGTATGAGAATCACGCGCTCAAGCAGGCTGAACGTAACCTTGCGCATGGCGGGTTCTGATGTGAGCCCGTTGGCCAGAAACTTTGGGATGTCTTTGGCGCGCACCGGACCATATATTACCTTGAAGCCGATTGCTCTTTTGACTTGATGCGCTGCCACACCCGTAGCTGCCAGCTGTGGCAATACCAGCTGGTTGTGAGATATCACTTTCTTTAAATGCGACCGATTGATCCTCTCGATCAACTCTGCAGTTGAAAACAGGTTCTTTCCGGCGGCACACCACACATTGATACCACGGGTGTCCAGAACCAGTATCCAGGCGTTGACGGACTTCAGCTCCCTGCGCAGGGCGTCAAATGTCAACTTGTAATTCGCGGTCACAAGCACAGGCGCCTGGCCGTCGGGCGTGCCGGCACAGTATAGCCCCGGCGCAATTTTGTATTGCGCCCGCTTGATTCCCAGCCGGGCTCTGAGTGTGCCGGCATAATCTCGCCACCGAAGCCCCGTCTTTACATGCGGTACCGGACCGGCCGGTGTCTGGACGAAGGTATCTACAAAGTCAAGCAGGGCATATCCGGGTTTTTCGTGCGGGCTGCTGGCCGGTCCCGGTGGAGATCCGCAGCACACTTCATCAGATGCCACGTTTTCACCGGGAGGCACGGCGGCAATTTGTATGCCCATCGAATGGTGGGGCGGCTCTTGACAGCAACCGGATGGAGGTGGAGGCTTCTCGTTCATCCAGAGAATAATTTTCTTGTTCCCTTGGTGATCAGAGCACATTCCTTGCTTTTTTTAGCGCCTAAGAATGAAACGGCCAGAAGCAGCACCGGAATGGCGACAACCAGCCCGATGACCGGAATGATGGTAAAGCTGATAACCGTTAGAATTAGACCGAAAAATAGCAGAAACAAGCCCACGGCCGTGTCTGAAATTTTTTCAAAATAGCAACTTAAGCGATTCATTATAATACCCCTCCTGTTCACGTAACCTGTTATTACAGTAACTTCGGCGCAAGTAAAAGATATTGCGCACAACGCTTAAATCAGTGCTGGTCCGATTTTTTGCACAAGCGAGCATTATGTCGGTCACGACAGACCCTGCAACGATCATCACCGCATAATTGGCAAGAGTAACAGTCCTTGCAGGGATGCTTGCGGGTGCCGTCCTCTGCCGGGGCGGGCACATATATTTTTCCCCTCAGTCCGCGAACGGTTTTGAATGGCATCTCCTGCCCTTTGAAGCTGTTGCTCGTTAAAGGTAAATTTCTGCCGGACGACAAGCACCGTTTACCGTATATGATAAGAACAAAATGGGCTTATTCAACTGTGCGGCTCTATATAGCAGCAGAGCGAAAAACGGTTTTTTGGGATACAAAATTAGAGCAACCACCGCAGAAGCAATATCGAAATTTGTTAATTCGCAGTTGGCCTGCGCGGCTGGCTGTCGATATGTTTATACATGACCTGATGTGAATTGATATACAGATACCCTTTGGATTTTGCCGAACGGCGTTGGGCCGTCAGCTGCTGGATGTCGTCGCCGAAAAAGCCCTGCAAGATGCTTGAAAGCTGATTTCGCAATACCTGGTAGGAATAATGGCGCGCGGCGATCGCATAATTGTTTTTGACCATTTTTTTTCTGCGCTTCGGCGATCCCAGTATGTCCACCACATTTTGAACCGTTTGTTTGGATAGAAAGCCGTCCATGACGACTAGATCGAATCCGAGGGGCTCAATGTCGCGCACGAAAGTGGAGTAGCGATTGATGAGTATCGGTTTTCTAAAATAAATGGCCTCTAAAAAAGCGTTGCCAAACCCTTCGTACAAACTGGGGTAGGTAATGAAATCAGCGTACGGGTAAACATCCCACAGCGAATATTGGGCGCCATTATGTCCGGTTTCAGACAATGGGTCGGGCACCTGAATGGAAACCAGGCGCAAATCGACACCATGTTCGCAGGCATATTCTTTTAACCACTCCGCATACTCAAATCCCTCATCGCCGGCTTCATGGGATATCACCAGTTTGTTATGCGAATTTTTCAGCTCCTTGACCAGTTCTATCGCAAACTCGATTCCTTTGCGCTGGACAATTCGGGTGGGCTGTAAGATCATGCGATCATCGGCGTTCAAGCCGATAGATTCGCGAAAAACGTTGGTTCGCTTTTTGCTCACTCTGGGTGGATTTTCAAAATCCAAGACATTGGGAATAATCGTAGATGCAATGCCGGTTCGCAGCGCTAATTGCTCCTGGGCGGCTGAATTGATGACAACATGTCGAATATTATTCAGATTGGGCGGAAACGCCATTTGAATATAGTCACCGACGGCATTGACCGTAAAGCGGACGCGTTCCCAGTAAAAATCGTGGTGATGCGCGATGGTTGGCAATTGGGTTTCGGCTACTGTTTCGGTAATGGCCAGTCCCAGGGGCACATGCAGGGGAATGGTCAACGCATTTTCGGCGATGAGCACATCGATTTTAAATTGCTTGATAAATTCGTGAAGTTTGGATTTCAGATGCGAACGCAGATCATGAATGGCCTGGGTAACGGGTTGCTTGCGTCCCTTTACACCAAAGACCTGTTGATTGATCCACTGGTTTTGTTCGGTTTTGAAATGAGCTTCGGGAACATGAAAGCTATAATCCGGTTTGTGATCCAGGGCCCCGGCGAACCAAAAGCACTTGTGACCGCTTTGCTGCAAAACGTCCGCCCATTTGCTGGATTCAAGGGATACACCGTCCGTTCCGGCAAGCCGTGTGGATATAAATCCGATGTTCTTGCGCATACGCTTAAAACCCGTTCAACAATTTTTCGAAATCGGCTGTAAGCCTGTTACCGTTCGATCCGCATCGCCGCTACAACCGAATCGAGCGAACATAGATAGTAAGACCGATTTAAACATAAACAACCGCTCTGATTTAAATTTTTAATTCTTGTTGCCCAGGCATGGGGATCGCAAGTAGCTCGTATGAATGGCCGTGGTATCGGATCCTCGGATATATTATACCACGTAGTTCCGCGATATACAATATATTGCGGTATGTCAAGGATAAATACCAGATTTATTGTGGTAGACAATCATAGCTTGATGTTAGCGGCTATCCAACCGCTTTTGGCGCGGCAGCCGCCGCAGGGCGTTCCAACAAACTGCCGACCACCGCACACTGCAGACCAAAGGGTAAATATCCGGCATAGCCGAGCAGCGGCATCTCAAACACCGCATAGCGGTGAACCAGAGGGATACTGTATTTCCATTTGGCCAGGCTGAACATATTCCACATCTCCCAGAACAACCCACAGATAAGCGCCGCCAGGGCAGCCGCCACCAGCGGCGTCCAATTGCCCACCGCCAGATGGGATAACAGATGCCGCTCGCCCATCAGGGTTTGGAGACTTACAATGATCAGTAACGGGGACACCCAGAGCAGCGGGAACAGGATGTTTGGCCATATACCGATACCGGCCAGCCCGCCGGTGGACATGAATAGGATCAGGGCGGCCGTGGTTTTCGGGCGCCTTAACCGAAGTGGCATAAAATCATCGAATCTTTGCTGCAGCCAACGGGTTGACATCAACATGTCACGCACACCCAAAACTGCCGGCAAGACCGTTGCAAAGGGCAAGGTCGCATACCAGAAATATTCCGTCGCACTGAACTCAGGCCCGATATAATACCAATTTTGAACAAACCGGTTCAGGTATTCAAAAAACCACCAAAAGGCCGCACTGATCGGAAAAAGCAGTAGAAAAAAAAGCGGGCGGCAAAGCAGCATGCAATAACCGCTCTGCCGATACCCCAAAGCGTTGATGACCACAATAAATGTAACCCACAGGGGCGTGAAGGTGTGCGGCTGGAACGCCGCAAACCAGCTGAAGCGCGTCCAGGCCAGCACCCAGGCAACAATTCCAAGGATCAGGCCGAGCCATCCCCATGCAGGAAAGGGTCGTGCAGGCGGACGGGTGATGGATAGATTTTGGGGAATCGGTTTACAGGCACGGATAATGAGCGGCGCCGCGCAAGCTGCGATCACAAGGCTATAAAGGATGAACGCCATACCGGAAAAAGGAGTATGGCGTACATAGCGCGTCTGGGGTGGAAATTCAAGATAATCGAAAACCGGGTAACCGGCCACCCATATCCCCAGCAGCGGCAGGCCCAGCAGCATGACCGCTAAAATTGTAAATTTCATCAAAAAACGCATCATGCCGAACATGCCCATCTATACTTTGGAATGAAAGCATTGACTGCAGTTTAGATTTTACCACGAAGCCCACGAAGAAGGACACGAAGTTGCCAACAAAAAATTTTTTATGTGTATCTTCGTGCAGCTTCGTGCGCTTTGGGGTGAATAAAAGGATGTAATAATAACCTGAATAAGATTTACCGCGAAGGACATGAAGCTGTTCATATCTGCTGCTATTCGCTCTGGAGGGCTTCGGGCAACTCACAGGTTTCAGCCGATTTTCGCGTTTCGACGTAGTGCGCGGCAGACAGCGCAGCCGTTGCGCCATCGGATGCCGATATGACGATCTGGCGATAGGCCTTTTCTCTAAGATCACCGATGACATAAATTCCGGGGGCTTTGGTTTCGCACTTTTCATCGGTGACCACGTAACCATCAGCATTCATCTTCGTTCCGGCCGGTACCAGTGTGTTGTTGGGCTCAAAGCCGATGAATATAAATACCCCATCTGTTGCCAGGTCTCTTTTTTCAGCGGTTTGCGTATCCTGTAAATCCACTGCATAAACACCCTCATCGTTGGCCTTGATTTCTGTTACGACCGTGTTCCACAGGATTTGGATTTTGCATTCGGCTTTGACACGCTGCTGCAAAAGCGCGCTGGCCCTTAACGCATCCCGTCTGTGGACCAGATAGACCTGTTTGACCAGTTTGGCCAGATACAGAGATTCCTCTGCGGCTGTATCTCCGCCGCCGACCACCACGACGGTTTTGTCCCTGAAGAAGAAACCGTCGCAGACAGCACAATAAGAGACACCTTTGCCGTAATGTTCCTCTTCACCGGGGATATCGAGCTTGCGCGGACTGCCGCCGGTTGCCAGAATAACTGCATGGGCGCGTAATTGGTCGCCGTTGGCAAGCTTTACGGTGTGCGCGTCGAGACCGGGCTCAAGCTCCACGACTTCTTGAGAAATGATCTCCAGTCCGTAAGATTGTGCATGCTGGTGAAATTTGACGCCCAACTCTGAACCACCGATATGCTCATCACCCGGCCAGTTTTCCACCGAGTCGGAGTTGTTCATCTGACCGCCGGGCACGCCCAGTTCGATGAGCACCGTCTTTAATGCGGCACGCATGGCATAAATACCGGCTGTCAAGCCACCGGGGCCGCCACCGATGATGATCAAATCGTAGATGTCATTAAGCGACATACAGCGCCTCCTTAAATACAAACATGCATTCAATAGGACATTTATCAATATTATATAATTTTATCTGAGGTGATGTCATATTAACGTCCTATTCGTTTTCATGCAAGTTATAGTATCGTGTCCCAGAAATAATTGACGAAATAAGAGCCGGCCATGTCATTTTCTGAAAGGCGCTATGAAACGCTAAGTGCCGGTGCCCCGATATTTGGGATTCAAGCCGCGCTATGGGTCGAGACAAATGCCCTGGTGCCCATCATCCCAAATATCGGGGCACTGTGCAGCGTGTGGGTCAACCATCGGCATAGCGCCTTTCGGAAAACAACATGCCCGCCTGGCAGCTCGAACGCAGGAACGTTCTGAGTAAGACGAAGACAATATTGTAAATTATTTCTGGGACGCCACATTAGGTTGTATGAGATGTTTGCAACTCCCAGAAGTCATGCTTTTATTCGTTTTGTTTTTCGTAGTATTCGCCGATTTGTTTGCTCAGGGCCCGCATCAGGGTTTGGGTGATCTGGCCGGGGCAGCCATCACCAATCGAGGTGCGATCAACCTGAACGACCGGAACAATCATCTTGTTGGTTCCGGTAATAAACACTTCATCTGCTGATGTCAGCTCTTCCAGTTCCAGGTCGCGGATATCGACGGGAAGTGTTTTTGCGGCCAGCTCCAGAACTGCCTTGCGGGTAATACCGCTTAAAATTCCCGTGCCCGGTGTGATCAGTTTGCCGTCGACCAGCGCAAAAATGTTACTCGTTGTGCCTTCCAGCACGTGTCCCTTGTGATCCACATAAACGGCCTCAATGGCTCCCTGCTCTTGCGCCTGTTTGAGGGCGATGGTGGCGGCCATATAATCGATGCTTTTAGCACCCGGTATGCTTCTTTCTGAGAAAAAGGTAATAATCTTGACACCGTCGGTGTACCACTCTTCAGGCAGTACGGGCGCCCGCGTGACCAGTACCAGTAGACGCGGCTTGCCCTGGGGTGTGATAAAGTCCGGGCTCGAGCCACCGGTAACCACTATTCGAATATTGGACTCTTGAAAGGAATTGCGATGCAAGGTGTCAAGGACGATATCGATCAATTGTCTGTGAGACCATGGCAGTTGGATGCCGATGCGGCGGGCGGAATTCTCCAGCCGCCGGATATGCTCTTTGAGAAACAGCGGCTGGCCGTTGAGGGTGCGCAACAGATCAAAAACACCGAATCCCCGCATAATCGCAAGGTCGTCAACCGGGATGACAGCTTCGGATGCTGGAACGAATTGTCCATCGACGTAATAGGTCTGCACGATATGGGCTCCTGAAACGATTTTTTTCTCAAATAACAGACCAGCGATAAATATAAGGTCCATCACCACCGGATACAACCTAATTTTACAGGCGCATCTTTCTGTGGTAGTAAAACGCCTAATAGCGCCAAAGACCCCTAATCGGATGAAATGATAACCGCTGTGAGATGATCCGATGTTTTCAATCGAAGAATTTTACAAAA
>JASFIG010000195.1:0-8365 GCA_050122795.1 Desulfobacterales bacterium | reverse complement strand
GTGGTCGCGCTGCTGGATGCGATCTGGTACTTAGAATTTTAATATAAAGGAAGCGTTTTCCCATGATGATTTTAGAAAGAATCGGGACCTATTTTCAGATGGTATTCCATCTGGCAGCGGACCCGTTGAACATATTGATTCTGCTCAGCTCAGTTATGATGGGAATTATATTTGGTGCCATGCCGGGACTGACCTCAACTCTGGGGGTGGCGCTGTTAACGGCTCTGACCTACGGCATGGATACGGCCACCGCCATGCTCTGCTTGCTGGCGATCTATGTGGGCGGGACCTACGGTGGCTCGTATGCCTCCATTTTGATCAATATCCCCGGCACGGCCGCTTCCGCCGCCACAGCCCTGGACGGCTACCCGCTGGCTTGCAAAGGCGAGGGCGGCCGCGCCATCGGCCTGACCACCACCGCATCGGCCATCGGAACCATTATCAGCATGCTGTTTCTGGTCAGCATTTCACCGCTCATATCGTTTTTCGCGCTTCAGTTTACGTCCTTTGAGTTTTTTCTGCTGGCCTTTTTCGGCATTCTGATCAGCGGCACCCTGACGAGTCCGGATCTGGTCATCAAAGGCTGGATCGCTGGATTTCTGGGGCTGTTTTTGGCCTGTGTCGGCCGCGATCTGTTGCAGTTTTACCCGCGGTTTACGTTTGGCATTGCGGAATTGGACAGTGGTATCGAGGTGGTGCCGGTCCTGATTGGCGCTTTTGGCATTCCACAGATTATTCAGGTCCTCAAGGACCGCTTCCAGATCGGTGAGACCCAGAAGTTTCAGCGCATCCTGCCCGAATTTGGAACCATTATCCGAAATATTCCCAGAATTATCCGATCGGCCCTCATCGGTGTGGGCATCGGATCGGTGCCCGGCATCGGCGAAGATATCGCCGCCTGGGTATCTTACGGAACAGCCAAAAACACCTCCAAGCACCCCGAGCGGTTCGGCAAGGGCGAAATTACCGCGGTTCTGTCAACCGAGGTGGCCAACAATGCCTGTGTGGGCGGCGCCATGATTCCCCTGCTGAATCTGGGTATCCCGGGAAGCCCACCGGCAGCCATGCTGCTCGGCGCTTTGATGCTGCACGGGGTGACGCCCGGACCCATGATCACCTTCGAACACCCCACTTTTATAATGGAAGTAGCGGCTATCCTGCTGCTGGCCTCACTCAGCATGTGGGTGGTCGGCATGCTGCTGGCCAAGCAGGTGGTAAAGGTGTTGCGCATACCGGTCCAGCTGTTTATGCCCATCATCGGCATTTTGTGCATCATCGGTTCCTACGCGCTGGGTATCAATATCTGGAATCTGTACTTGATGCTGCCGGTGGGCATTATCAGTTATTTTCTAATTGAAATGGGCTATCCCATTGCCCCGCTGGTTATCGGCGTCATCCTGGGGCCCATGGCAGACGAGAACCTCAGACGGGCGCTGATGGTCTCCCAGGGCAGCTTTTTGCCGATTTTTACCCGGCCGGTATCCCTGGTCCTTTTTCTGGTCATTGTCTGGACCGTGGTCAGCCAGTTTCCGGCTTACCGCCAGTTTAAAAACAAATTGATGGAAAAAGTGTTTCGCCGCAAATCATGCGAGGCCGATTTCGAGGTCGATGGAACCGAGGAAGGCTGATGCAATCAAGGAGGATGTAATGTTAAAGATGGGTATTATCACCGGGTTTTTGTCGCAGACCAAAGACCGCTTTCATGAATACAACAAGCCGCTGGACCTGGATCAAAAATTTAAGCTGATGTCCCAGATCCAGGGTTATGATGGCGTGGAAATCGTTTATCCGTATGAGGTCAGCGACCCCAAGACCACCAGAGAAATTTTGGACAAACACAGTCTGAATGTTGCCGCCGTCAATGTGAACGTCAAAGCCGAGCCCGAATTTCGCAACGGCGGCCTGACTTCCCACGACAAGGCTGTGCGTGACAAAGCCGTGCGCTTTATCAAAGAGGCCAAGGATTTTGCCGAGGCCGTTGGTGCCGACAAAGTGACCTGCTGCCCGCTGGGGGATGGCTATGAGTTTTCGTTCCAGTATGATTACGCCACCACCTGGAAGTATTTAATCGAAACCTTTGGCGAAGCCGGTAGTTACAAAACCAGCATACCGCTGTGTATCGAATATAAACCCAGTGAGACCCGCGGGCGTTGCTTTATTGACAATGCGGCCAAAACCCTGTGCTTGCTCAACGATATCCAGTGCAAGGACATGGGGGTCACGCTGGATTTCGGGCACTCCATGTACGGCAACGAAAATCCGGCTGAAGCTCTGTCGCTTCTGGCGCAAAGCCCTTACCGCTACTACATTCATATCAATGACAACGACGGTCGCTGGGATTGGGATTATTTTTGCGGGACCAAGCATTTCCTGGAATACGTCGAATTTCTCTATTACTTAAAAAAAGACGGCTACAACGATTACCTGACGTCGGATACATCACCGACCCGCTGGGATATCAAAGGCACATTCGAGGCCAACAGCCGGCTGTCCAACCGAATCTGGAAAATGCTGGAAGAAATCGACATGGCCGAGTTTGAAGGATTGATTGCCGGCAGCGATTATCTGCAAACATGGCAATTTATCGAGGCCAATATCTTTTCGTTAAAATAACAGCAAAGGAGTTTAGATTAAAATGTCGTCAGAGCCTATGAGCGTAGAAGAACTCGAAAAAATGGCGGTGATCATCCGCTGTGACATCATTGATATGATCTGCACCGCGGCGGCCGGCCATCCGGGCGGCTCGCTTTCAGCAGCCGATATCGTCACGGCCCTGTATTTCCGTGTAATGCGCATCGACCCTGAAAATCCGGACTGGCCGGACCGCGATCGCTTTATTCTGTCCAAGGGCCACGCCTGCCCGGTCTGGTACGCCGCCCTGGCCGAGCGCGGCTATTTTGACAAAGCGCATCTAAAGACCCTGCGCCAGATGGGCAGCATCCTGCAGGGTCACCCGGACATGAACAAAACCCCCGGCATCGATATGACCGCCGGCTCTTTGGGCCATGGCCTGCCGGCCGGACTGGGTATGGCGCTGAGCGGCAAAATGCAGCAAAAAGACTTTCATGTCTTTGTCATCATTGGTGACGGTGAATCCCAGGAAGGCTCTATCTGGGAGGCCTCTATGGCAGCGCCCAATTTCAAACTGGACAACCTGACCGCCATTTTAGATTATAACCACCTGCAAAACGACCATAGCGTCGATGATATCATGCCGATTCATCCGGTGGTCGATAAGTGGCAGGCCTTTGGCTGGAATGTGATCGAAATCGACGGCCACAACATGGCGCAGGTGGTGGATGCCCTGGAAAAAGCAAAGGCCCACAAGGGTGCGCCCACCATGATTGTAGCCAACACCGTCAAGGGCAAAGGCGTCTCCTATATGGAAAATGTGTGTGAATGGCACGGCAAAGCGCCCTGCCAGGAAGAAGCCGATCAGGCCTTAAAAGAGCTCAGGAGGTAAATAAGGTGCCAATCAACCATTATCATTATCTTCGTCCCGAAATCGTAGCGCTACTGGAATCCGATGAAATATTTGCCAAAACCGAGCAGCAGCCGACGCGCTATTCTTACGCTGAGGCCATGCTGGAGTTGGGTGAGAAAAATCCCAAAGTCGTGGTGCTCGATGCAGATGTATCCAAATCAATAAAGACCAGCGAATTTGCCGAAAAGTTCCCCGAGCGTTCTTTTAATTTTGGTGTGGCTGAACAAAACATGATGGCCGCGGCTGCGGGGATGGCGACCACCGGTCTGATTCCCTATGCTACGACCTACGCCGTATTTGCCAGCATGCGGGCGCTGGATATGGTACGCAACAGCATCCACTACCCGAAACTCAACGTCAAGATCGCCGCCAGCCACGGTGGCATCACACCGGGACCCGACGGAGTCACCCACCAGGGGCAGGAGGATTTGTCCATCATTCGCGCGATTGCCAATTCCACCATCATTGCGCCGGCAGATCCGGCAACAACCAAGCTGGCGGTATGGGCGGCCGCCGAATATGAGGGACCGGTTTACCTAAGCTTTACCCGCGATCCGGTGCCGGCCATCTTTGATCTTAACTATCCGTTTGAAATCGGCAAGGCGATCACACTGCGGGATGGCAGCGATGCGACCATCATTGCCAACCGCGACCTGGTCGTCCAGGCGCTGATCGCCGCCGAGCATCTGGCCAAGCGAGGGTTGGATGTCGGCGTCATCGACTGCCATACACTTAAACCCCTGGATGTGGATGCCATTCTGACCGCTGCCGGCGAGACCGGCGCCATCGTTACTGCTGAAAACAATATATTCTACGGGGGGCTGGGCAGTGCGGTGGCAGAGGTCCTGGTGGAAAACAAGCCCATTCCGATGAAACGCATCGGAGTGCGCGATACCTTTGCCGAGTCCGGACCCTATCTGGACTTGCTGGATAAATACGGGCTCTCCGCCAATCACATTGAAGCAGCTGTCGAAGAAGTCATCGCGCGCAAATAAACCAATCTAAAAAATGCATCCAACCCGCAGGCGGACAGGCGTCCAGGGGTTGTGTTCCTGTCAAAGGACAGGAAACCGCTTTTTCCCCGTCTCCTTTTAAAATGCCTGAATATCGCGGCAAGATGCCGCTCCCACATCATGTTCTGGTCGATACTTGTGGGAGTGGCTTCCAGCCACGATTTCGATGCTCCGGGGAGCGCAATCTACTACTTTTGAGCTATGTTTTATAGTGGTTGTCAAAAAAACGTTCCGATTGCAGAACGTTTTTTGCTACAACACTGATGCCGCCATCCTTTTTTCGGAACATTATTATGACAAGCGGTAAAATTATCACCTGGCGAACATCGTACAGGGACATATCTTAAAATCAGGTAATAGAAATAAAGTGACAGTTGGTTTTAGGTGCTTAGTGTGGTAAGCAGGACCCTTATTGAGCGGTTCAAATTAATAAATAGAAATATTTATAGTTCGATAAGGGTGGTTTGAGCGTTTCGAAGAAAGGAGGTTATCATCATGGGCTCAAAAGAATGGCGGACCCATAACCCTTCAGGCAGCAAACGCGTGATCGTCACCAAAGAGCTGCCCGGCGAACGCTGGCTCAACATTCTGGTCGCTGCCGATTGTAAAATCGAAATCTGCACCTCACCCGAGGTGCTCAGCAGCGAAGAGATCATTGCAGCCATCAACGATAGCTGTGATGGGGCCATCGGTCAGTTGACCGAGCCCTGGGGTGATGATCTGTATGCCGCCCTTAAAGCCGCCGGCGGTACGGCCTACAGCAATTATGCTGTGGGCTTTAACAACGTGGACGTGGATGCTGCCACCCGGCACGGGATTCCGGTGGGCAACACACCGGGGGTGTTGACCGAAACCACGGCCCAGATGGCGGTGGCACTGACCTTTGCGGCTGCCCGCCGTGTTGGTGAGGCCGAGCGTTTTTTGAGAGAAGGCCGATACAAGGGCTGGCTGCCCACCCTGTTTATGGGCAATCTGCTGTGGCGCAAGACGGTGGGGGTCATCGGTGCCGGCCGTATCGGAGCCGCCTATGCCCACATGATGGTTGAAGGCCACAAGATGAATCTGGTCTATTGCGACCCGTACCAAAATGAAGACCTGGAAGATTATGTGGCCGCCTACAGTCAATTTTTAGAATCCCAGGGCCGCGCCCATATATCCTGCAAGCGCGCAGAAACCATCGAAGAATTATTGCAGGCGGCCGACTGCGTCAGCATCCATACCATTTTAGATGACAGCACCCACCACCTGATCAATGCGGAACGCCTGGCACTGATGAAAACAGATGCCATCATCGTCAATACCAGCCGTGGGCCGGTCATCGATGAGGCCGCGCTGGTGGCGCATTGTCGGAAACATCCGGATTTTAAAGCCGGACTGGATGTCTTTGAAGACGAGCCCGAAATGAAACCGGGACTGGTGGATTTGGACAATGTCGTCATCGTGCCCCACATTGCTTCCGCCACCAGTTGGACCCGCCAGGGCATGGCCACTTTGGCTGCCAGCAATGTGGCCGCTATTTTGCAGGGCTATCCGGCCTGGCAGCGTCCCGATATCTCTGTCTTTCTGGAAGGCAAAGCACCCCAGGCGGCGCCAAGTATCATCAACGCCGAGGCATTGAACATTCCAATATACGAGGATTAAATTTCAACTGTACTAAGTTCGTGTCCTGAAAGTAATTTGTAAAATATGGTTTGAGTTTATCAATCTTCTCTTCCAAAAATATAGGTTTCAGGTGTCAACGTTCAAAAGTTCCGCCGGAGGCGGTTCAGGTTTCAGGTTTCAGGCCTTCGGTAGCCATACCGAGTCTTTGTTTTGCAGTCGCAATAAAGGTCGCGTGTTTTCGCTGCGTCAGTATTCTGGTCCTACGATCCCTGACACCTGAACACTGAAACCTGACCGTTGAGATGCTGATACCTGAAACCAAAGACATTGTGATGTTCAAAAAACTCAACTGAGCTAAAATATACCTACCGATTTTTTTAACATTTTTCTCGGACACGACAATAGGTTATTTTGGAAGACCATCGCATTCCCAAAGACCAGCTAGTGAACAGCCTGCCGCCGGAATGGCCGCAGGATTTAAGACCCACCATTCAAAAACAAATCAAAGCCGACGGTCGCAAGGTGGTGGTATTAGACGATGATCCCACCGGAACCCAGACCGTCCACGGCCTGCCGGTGCTCACCGAATGGTCGGTGGAGATGCTTGCGGCTGAGCTTCAAAATGACCTGCCCGCTTTTTTTATCCTGACCAACTCCAGAAGCCTGCCTCTACCGGACGCCCAAAAACGCAATGCCGAAATCGGATGCAATCTTTCAGCAGCAGCCGCACAGACCCGGCGCAGGATTGCAATTATAAGTCGCAGTGATTCGACGCTGCGCGGGCACTTTCCCGGTGAGCTTGCCGCGCTGTCGGATGCCCTCGGGGAGAGCTTTGACGGGTGGATTATCAATCCGTTTTTCAAGGAAGGCGGACGTTACACCGTCGATGATGTGCACTATGTGGATGAGGGCGGCATGCTGGTACCCGCTGCTCAAACTGAATTTGCCCGCGATCTTGCATTTGGATATGCATCATCAAATTTATGCGACTGGGTCGCCGAAAAAACCGGCGGGCAAATCGCAGCCAAAGATGTGGCCCGCATTTCGGTCGCAGACCTTCGCAGCAGGGGGCCGGAGGCCGTAACCGATGTGCTGATGACGTTAAGTGGTGGCCGCTGCTGCGCGGTAAATGCCGCCAGTTACCGCGATCTGGAGGTCTTTGTGCTGGGCCTGCTGGCAGCCGAAGCCCGCGGCAAACGATTTTTATACCGCACAGCAGCCTCATTTGTGCAGGTGCGCACCGGAATCATACCGCGACCGCTGCTGGCCCCGGCCGAATTGAAGTTGTCACCCGTCGGTGGCTGCCTGCTTGTGGTCGGCTCGTATGTGCCGCGCAGCACCCGGCAGATCGAGGCCCTGCTCGCAGCAACCGACGTGTCCGCGGTGGAAATAAATATCAATGCTTTGCTCGCTGATGGGCTGCGCGAAGATGAAATCAGGCGGGCTGCCGAAATAGCCGAACAGGCCCTGCACAGCAGAAATGATATTGTCATCTTTACCGGACGTCAGCTGATAACCGGCAAGGATTCTAAAAGCAATCTTCAAATCGGGCAAAAGGTCTCGCAGGGATTGATCGACATTGTGCAGCGCCTTCAAACCGCACCGCGCTTCATTCTGGCCAAAGGCGGCATTACCGCCAGCGATATTGCCACCCGGGCCTTGAATGTCAAAAAGGCCATGGTCCTCGGTCAGATTCTGCCGGGGGTGCCGGTCTGGCAACCGGGGCAAGAAAGCCGCTTTGCCGGGGTGCCTTACATTGTTTTTCCCGGCAACGTCGGTGATACCGATGCGCTGGTGGATGTACTCCGACAGCTTAAACAGATAACACCCGATTGAGTTAAAACTCAATCGGGTGTTATCTGTTATTCGTTATTTGTTATGGGTTAATGGGCTTTAAATCAGCTCTACTTCCGGTTTGTGAAATTCACTTGCTTTGAAAAAGCGGTCATAGTTGAATTTATTGTACCAGCTCAGGTATTCCTCCCGCGGGCGGGTCCTTTGCTCTAATTCATTCCAGACATCTTTCGGCATATCCCAGTCGGCGGATTCCATGTTTTCCTCGAGCTGCTCGAGGTTTTTGGCGCCGATGATAACCGATGTCACAAACTTCCGCCCGAGCGGCCAGGCGATGGCAAGCCGAGTCATGGGGATGCCGGATTTTTTGGATACATCTTCCAGTGTTGCGGCCGTTTTATACCCGGTTGGATGCCAGAACCGCGGGCCGTCTACTTCGGTCCGAAACGAAGCCCGGGATCCCTTATGCGGC
>JASFIG010000194.1:0-8423 GCA_050122795.1 Desulfobacterales bacterium | reverse complement strand
TGAAGGCCGACTTCGCAGCGGCGCGAGACAACCTGCTTAAGGCGCAAAACGATATGGAACATATGGATTAAATCCACCAGCTGCATTGAACCCGATATTTTCGAATCAGACCCGAAAAAAGGCAATAAAAAAATTGGCGTTAAAAATCCGCTCAAAGACCCTTATGGTATCCCTGAATTGAGAGGTTGAATGTACAAAAATCAAAAAGTGATCGTCGTCATGCCGGCATACAATGCCGCCCAGACCCTGCGCCAAACGTTTGATGAGGTCCTGGCCCAGGAAATTGTCGATCTGGTCATCATTGTTGATGACAAAAGCAACGACGAGACCGTTGCCATCGCCAAGTCTTTGCCGAACACCATGGTCTATACTCATAAAAAAAACATGGGGTACGGCGGCAACCAGAAATCGTGCTATAGACTGGCCCTGGAGCAAGACGGTGATATTATCATCATGGTGCACCCGGACTACCAGTACACACCGCAATTGATCCCTGCCATGGCGTCCATGATCGGCAACCGGCTGTATCAGTGTGTATTGGGTTCACGGATTTTAGGCGGCTATGCGCTTAAAGGCGGAATGCCCATCTGGAAGTATGTGGCCAATCGAATTTTGACCTTTATCGAAAACGTATTTTTAGGTGCTAAATTATCGGAATATCATACCGGGTATCGGGCGTTTTCCAGGGAACTGCTTGAGCGGCTGCCGATAGAAAACAATTCAGATGACTTTTTGTTTGATAATCAGATGCTGGCTCAGATTTTATGGTATAATTATATCGTTGCCGAAGTCAGCTGCCCGACCAAGTATTTTGCTGAAGCCTCTTCAATTAACTTGTACCGAAGTATTAAGTATGGAATTGGCTGCCTGATCACCGGCCTATTGTTTCGTCTTTCAAGAATGCGGATCATAAATTTAAAATTGTTTCCCAGACGGGATTAGGGCGCCACGGCGTTGCATTTATTGCCTACGTATTGATCTTAAGAAGCGATTAACATCACCCATATGGAGCATCTTGAAACCAACCGTTTTGAGGATTTTTTTGAGGAAGCCAAATACAGGACGCTGAAAAATAGCCTGTATAATTATCTTCTCAGAAAAATGGCGATTGAGAAAATTTTTAAGGATCAAAAGCCTGAGCGTGTGCTTGAAGTTGGGAGTGGTATTTCGCCCGTGATGACGCGAACGTCTCGTATGGTCTATAGCGATTTGTCGTACACAGCAATTAAAATCCTCAAGCAATCCTTACGCAGGGGAGTGTATGTGGCGGCCGATGGTGCGCATTTGCCGTTCAAATCGGGTTCTTTTTCGCATATCATCAGCTCTGAAGTCCTCGAGCACTTAGAAGATGATCAGTCAGCGCTCAACGAAATGGCACGCGTGATGTCCCCGCAAGGCCACCTCATTCTAACATTTCCCCACCGTAAATTTTATTTCAGCAATGACGATCGCTTTGTGGAGCACCATCGCCGCTATGATCTGGTGGATATGACGAAACGCTTAAATATGGCCGGGCTCAAGCCGCTCGATATTCAAAAAGTTCTCGGACCCCTGGAAAAGGTGACCATGATGCTTGCGGTATTCTGCTATGAGCGCTTACACAAGTTCATTGACAGCAAAAATGAAAAAGGCAATGGCGCCAAAGCGCTTCCCTTTGCAGGCGGCCTTGCGTTCCTGTTTAAATGGGCCAACCGGATATTCATGCTATTTGCATGGCTGGATGCCCGCATGTGGCCCCGTCGGCTGTCAACGGTATTATTAATCAATTCGATTAAAGCGGGCAAAACGGGTATGCGCCCGCCAGAATTTGATTAGAAGTGGTTTCAAAAGCCGCAAACCAACAAAAAAAGGGGTTTTGAAAGGACTTATAGTGGATATCTGTTAATATTCTGAAAATCGATTTTAATCCGAAACGCAACCGGGTTCCGATGGAGAATGCAAAAAAAAATAAAAGCGCGCTGCCGTTTGGGGTTTATTACTGGACGGTGGCTTTTTTGGCGGCTGCCGGTCTGGCCGATTCTATTTACCTGGCCATATCCCATTACCGGGTCTATACCGATATAACCTACAGCAGTTTTTGCGCCATTTCCAAAGCCATCAACTGCGATACCATATCGCAAAGCCCGTATTCGATATTTGCGGGTTTACCGGTTCCGGCCTGGGGCGTGGCCGGATATCTGTGCTTTCTGCTGCTGCTGACCTTCGCCAAAACATCACAGGCCGATAAAAAGCGGATGTGGTCATTGCTCTATTTGATTGCATGGGCCTTTAGTTTGTGCAGTTTATTCCTGGCCTATATCTCAACCGCATGGATCCGCAGCTACTGCATCATGTGCATTGTGAGTTACGCCATAAACTTTTTACTCCTGTTTTATACCCGCATGATTCGAATACGATTTGACAGCGGCCCGTTGATCAAAGGTCTGGCAGCCGATCTGTCTTTTTTGGGGCGCCGCAAAGTGTCAGCCGGTGCAATATTGAGCTGTTTATTGGCTGTTTTGATCCTTGCCCGAGTGTTCTATCCGACCTATTGGCATCTTGATGAGCCGGTGCCGGCCACCCCCATCAACAGCGGGTTGACCCCGGAAGGTCACCCCTGGATCGGCGCAGACAACCCGAGACTGGTCATCACGGAATATACGGATTACCAATGTTTTCAGTGCAAGAAAATGCATTATTTTCTGCGCCAGTTGATTGCCCAGCATCCGGATAAAATCAGACTTGTACACCGGCATTTTCCGATGGATCACGAATTCAATCCCATTGTCAAAGACCCCTTTCATGTCGGATCGGGCAAGATGGCGCTGTTGGCCATTTATGCCACCGCCAAGGACCAGTTCTGGCCGATGAATGATCTATTGTTTAAAATCGCCAGGGATAAACAAACCATCGATGTCAGAGAAATTGCTCAAGAAGTGGGCATTGATTACCGGGAACTGGCGTGGGCTTTAAATAATAAAAACATTCGCTATCGATTAAAACACGATATTGCGCAAGGTCTGCAAGCAAAAATCGACGGCACCCCTGCATTTTTTATCGATGGTACGGTGCACCTAGGTCAAATTCCGCCTGCGATTATCAAAAAAGCATTACATTAGGTGCCTTTAATGGGTGTCAGGGCCTGTCCATGTCTAACAGGTACACGAATGGAACAACCGCTTAAGCGCAGCGGTATCATCATCACCCTCGGCAGCCTGCTGGCGATAGTGGTGATCTCAATACTTATTTTAGCCAGCGTGCCGCCGGTCAGCCGGGATGCGCTCACGCACCATTTGGCTTTGCCCAAGCTTTACCTGGATCATGGTGGCATCTATGAAATTCCCGCCATTCAGTTTTCTTATTATCCGATGAACCTTGATCTGTTATACATGATTCCGCTTTACTTCGGCAATGATATCATTCCCAAATATATACATTTTGGTTTTGCTTTGCTGACGGCCTATTTGATATGGGGCCACCTGAGAAGACGGCTTGATACGCGTTATGCGCTTTTAGGGGCCCTTTTGTTCCTTACGCTACCGGTCATTATCAAGCTTTCGATTACCGTTTATGTTGATCTTGGCCTTATTTTCTTTTCCTTTGCCGCCTTGATCTTTTTGTTAAAATGGATCAACAATGCCTTTGCGTTCAAGTACCTTTTGATATCTGCCGTGTGGTGCGGTCTCTGTTTGGGGACAAAATACAACGGCATGGTTGTTTTTTTTCTCTTAAGCGTATTTGTCGTCTTTATGTATGCCCGGGCATCTGCGGCGGATGTGAAAAACGCGCTGAAAGCAATTGTTCCGGGAGCCGTCTTTGTGGGTATCGCTCTGGCTCTTTTTTCACCCTGGGCAATCAAAAACTATGTTTGGACGGATAATCCCATCTACCCTTTATACAATCACTGGTTTAATATTTCCAAGACTGAAGCAGCTGACATATCGGAGGCAGAGGCACCTGATTTGGCGGTTGCGCAATCAAATGCCGGAAATCAGACATCCGGCAAAGACTGGGGACCCTTTGCCACTCGAAAAATAATCTATAAGGAAAAGTGGTGGGAAATTCTTTTGATTCCCATCAGAATATTTTTTCAGGGACAGGATGACAGCCCGAAATATTTTGATGGCAAGCTAAATCCATTATTGTTCTTTTTGCCGATCTTTGCGTTTGCAAATATCAAGGGTGATTCGACCAAGCTCAAAAGCGAAAAACGGATTTGGCTGATATTTTCAATCTTATTTATTTTGATTACATTGTTTCAAACGGACATGCGTATCCGCTACATCAGCCCTGCGATTCCACCGTTAGTGGTGTTATCCATTTATGGATTGAAGCAATTGATGCTCGGCATTCAAAATCGCTTTTCGGTATCATCGGCTAGGATACTTATGGGCCTTTTATGTGCAATCGTAATACTGTTATGCGGCCAAAATGTTGCTTACATCGTCGATCAATTTCGAAAAGTGGAGCCTATTGGTTTTATCAGCGGCAGGATCGGGCGCGATGAATATATTGAAAAGTACCGACCGGAGTATGCTGCCCTAAATTTTGCCAATCGTCATTTGCCTGCCCGCTCGAAAATACTGGGCCTTTTTTTGGGGAATCGGCGCTATTACAGTGACCGCGAGCTGATTTTTGGCGTAGACGCATTTCGAGAAAGTGTGATTGGATCTGATTCGGCGGAGATGCTCTTGAAGACCCTGAAGCAGAACGGATATACCCATATCATTGTTCAATTCGACTTGTTCAATTGGTGGGTGAATCAGCAATTTGATCGCGAAAAAAAAGAAATGCTCGAAACGTTTTTCACGACCCATCTCGAGTCTATTTTATCTCAAAACGGCTACGGGCTGTTCGAATTGAGATCATATTGATAAGACCTTTTCGATTGCCTCATCCAAATTAGATGCTATAATTAAAACCAGAAATCATTGGTGAATTGAAATATGTATAAAGATAAATCGATCTGTGTGGTTGTACCTGCCTACAACGAATCGAAGCAAATCGGCAAAGTGCTCACAACGTTGCCGGTTTTTGTCGACAAAATTGTAGTCGTTGATGATGCCAGCAAAGATGATACGGTTAAAATCGTACGGGACTTTAAAAGCAAACAAGCCAAAATTGAAATTATATGTCATGAAACCAACAAAGGAGTAGGGGCTGCGATCTCAAGCGGCTATATCTGGGCCCGCGACAACGGATATGATGTCACAGCCGTGATGGCCGGCGACGGTCAAATGGATCCGCTCGAATTGGACAGAGTCATCAGCCCGGTTGTGGATGGCTCTGCAGATTACGTCAAAGGCAATCGCCTGTTTTACGGTGATGCCTGGAACATGATTCCGCACTATCGCTACCTGGGCAACTCGTTTCTTTCGCTGATAACCAAGGTTGCTTCCGGGTACTGGCATATCGCCGATTCCCAGAGCGGTTATACTGCTATCGGTCTTGTTGCCTTAAAGCGAATTCGGCTGGATAAAATCTACAATGACTATGGCATGCCCAATGATTTACTGATTAAATTAAATCAACATGATTTTCGGGTGTGCGACGTGCATATCCGACCGGTGTACGGGGTGGGTGAAAAATCTGGTATCAAACTAGCCAAGGTCATCCCAAGGATCAGCTGGATTTTGTTTAAGGGGTTCTGGCAACGGCTTTTCTTTAAATATGTCATTCGCGATTTTCATCCCTTGGTTTTCTTTTATATCCTGTCATTTTTTTTACTGGCTTCAAGCATTCCGCTCGGTGTCAGATTATTCTGGATTTGGATTGCCAAAGGAGATATCCCGGACATGAACGCCCTGGCGCTCATTTTTACATTGATCAGTGGCCTGCAAACGATGTTTTTCGGTATGTGGTTTGATATGGAATATAATAAGCATTTAAAGGTCTAGCGAAAAAGCGTTGCTTCATCTTTTAACATCTTTTTTCTTCTTCCCCCATTTGAACCGCTTCAATCGTCCCAATCTCAAGATAATAAATTCAGGTCTGGTACAGCGGTTTACATCGGCAGGGCCCGTTTTAGAAGTAGTAGTTAAACCACAGATAGCCATTATTCGGACTGCGGCTGCGGATATCGGTTCCCGGGATAACAAATCCGCCGAATTCCGAACCGGGGCTGCCGTTATCCCCGTAAAAGATGTTGGCTCCGATGCGCAGCTCCAGGTTCTGGGTCATATTCCAGACCGCCCGCGGCTGCAGGATGCCGGATGGGTCATGCATGTTGTTGATGCCGGTAAAAAATATCGTAAACAGCGGATGCAGTTCCAGCTGAATTTCGGCGCTCAGGTAGTGCTTTGCAAGGGCAAATAATTCTCCGCGGGCCAATCGCTCCGTAACATCCCGATTCGAAAGGGCGCCTGGATAATCGCTTTCACCCAGGCCGTTGTAGTAGTATTCCAACAAGCCGTAACAGTTTTTGCCCCGCCAGGTCCAGGAATAGTCGATGTTGGCAACACCCGACAGGTAATGTTGCGTGTTTTGCCCCCGACCGTCATCCAGAAAAGTTGCGGTGATATCCGCCCTCCAGGCGGCACCTCCCCAGATACCCGAGCTGCCCAATCCCGCCACATAGTCATCGTAGTGCCGCGTTGCCATGATATCAAACTCGGTTGTACCAGCCGCAAAATGCAGCAGCCCGGCCAGCGAATGGCGGTCGGCTTCCACGTTGTTGGTATCCGGGTCGCGTCTGACCACGTACAGAAACTGCAGATCGAGGTCAGCCGGCAGGGCAAGCTGAGCCAGGGCCATATCATCGCCGACCTTATAATCGCGTTGCACATCGGCGGGTGGGAACGGGTTAAACAGATCCATCGGATTAAAAATTAACCCATTGCCCCAGGTGATGGCCTGACGGCCGAGGCGAATCGTCCCCCAGGCGGGCTTTAGCGTAAGGTTCAAGCGATCCAGGCGCTGCACCAGAACATAGCTGTCTTTTTCTGTGATGGTGTGCGTTAAATCCATCAGGCGACGATCATCTTTCAGAGATGCGCCGACAAACAGTGAGCTTCCTTCAAAATTGGGAAAAATGTCGCTTAAATCCTGTCTTTTTTCGCGTGCCTTGCCGCCTTCCAGAATGGCCTCATACTGGGTCTCGAGGTGACCCCAATCAGCGAGGAAGGCGTCATTATTGATTCTCAGATCCGTATCCAGGTTCAGATAGGTTCCGGTGCCGACCGTTTCAAAAATGGTGTTGTTGCGGGCAAACGTGGCCGTACCAATGGCTTTCAAACGCCCACCCCAGTGCATGTCAATTTGATCCAGCCAGGAATTTTGAGCAGTTGCCGGATTTTGCGAGCTGGGATTTTCATAAGGGTTGGCCAGGCGGTTTAAGCTATCGAATCCAATGAATACGGATAAAGCCAGACAAATGGAGGCAAGACTTTTTATTAAATCAGATGGCTTCATGTCTCCAGCCAAACATATATGCGCCTGCTTAAAGAGCCAAGGTTATCAAGTCAGATGAACATTTAAATTGTAGGAGCGGCTTTCCAGCAGCGATCAATTGAAAGAGAGCATTCACGAATCGCGGCTGGGAAGCCGCTCCCACCGGAGTTTTAAAGTTCCTTGTGATCGCCCGAAACGACTTTCAGAAGGTCGGTACCGAACCCATTGGTGAGGGCGAGGTCACTCGAAAATATAGCAGCGGTGGTTATCATCATTTTTTTCGATCATCTACCAGGCGGCCATCCTTCAACTTCACCAGTCGCTGCGCATAATCCATCACCATGCGGTCGTGGGTTGAAAAAATAAAGGTAATCTGTTTTTCGGCGTTCATCTGTTTCATCATTTCCAGCAGTCCCTGGCCGGTGTTTGAATCCAGATTGGCGGTGGGTTCATCGGCTAAAACAATTGCCGGATTGGAGACAATCGCGCGGGCGACCGCCACCCGCTGCTGCTGGCCGCCTGACAGTTCTGCCGGTCGCCGCTGATATTTTCCGGCCAGCCCCACTTCGTCGAGTATGGCTTTGGCTTTAGCGCGGCGGACTTGGGCCGGCAGCCCTTGCAGCAACATGACATATTCGACGTTTTCAATGGCCGACAATACCGGAATGAGATTATACGCTTGAAAAACAAATCCAACTTTGTGAAGCCTTAAATGGGCCAGCTGGGATTGGGACATGGTTTCAAAAGCGGCGCCATCGACAATAATGTTGCCGGAATCAAAGAGATCCAGACCACCGATCATGTTCAACAGTGTCGTTTTTCCGGAGCCGGAGGGGCCGGCGACGGCTAAGAATTCTCCCCCGGCAATCTGCAGTCTGACATCCTGCAAGGCCTGAACCGTAACCTGACCCTGCTTGTAAGTTTTGGTTACATCAATGCATTCCACAATGTGCATCTATAAACTCCTTAAGTTAAGGAAAAAATCAACCACGAAAGCACGAAAATCTGGAAACACGAAAATATATTTTAGCATTTCGTGTTTTTTTTATTTCGTG
>JASFIG010000193.1:0-8448 GCA_050122795.1 Desulfobacterales bacterium | reverse complement strand
TGCCGCTTGGAGCCGTTATGAAATAAACAACCTCTTCAAGTTGCCTGAAACGATCTCCCTTACTCGCAAACCCGAAACGAATGTCGAAAAAGCCGCCACCTTTAGCGTTGATATTGTCTTCATCTGTGCGAATGTTAGCGGCCTCAGGGCCGGTCGAATCATCGTCATATTCAAATTTTAAATCCTCAACAGCCACATTGGGGTTATCAAAATTAAAGTACCATTTTCGGACATTTTCGCTTCCCTCCAGATTGCTTGTGCTCATTATCAGCCTGATCCCGCTGCTCGGCACCAGCGCTGCCTCGGTGCTCGTAGCATTTTGAAATTCAGCGGTCACCCAGGGTGCATCTCCGCGCGGAATGTTCGTGCCGCTAATTCTAACGTCCAGGCCGAACTCAATGGTGGAGGCCTGAGCAGGCTGGAAGATGAGAAGCAATATACCTATGGCGATGACCCATATTGCTACCTTTTTTGCTTTCATGATAATTATCCTTTTTTGAGAGTTTTGAAGTAGACGGATTTCGGTATTCAAGCTGTCGGTGTTTAATGGTGAATAGATACCAGGTGAGATTGAATCCATCAACACATATTGATATCAATACATATAGTAAAGATCTTTCGGCGTCAATACTAAAAAAACAATAATAAAAAATTTGTAAAAATAAGTATCCTCCGGCAGGGCAGATCGTTTTTGCGTTGCAGTATTCTCCCTGCAAAGCAAAAGAATATAAATCTCTCTGTGTGCCCCCACGCCTGCCATGCGAGCAAGGCCCGCCCTCCAGCCAGGCAGGCGAGGCGAGCGGGTGCGGAATCTGCTCTTAAATTAAATCCTCCGTTTAATTCAATCAGCCGCTCAAATTTTATCAAAAGAATTTCAAGTAGAAAGGTATCCTATGCAATTTATCGACTTGGCCGCCCAGCAGGACAGAATCCGTGATAAGCTTGAAGAAAAAATAAAAAGTGTTCTGGCCCATGGTAAATACATCATGGGACCTGAAGTTGCGGAGATCGAAAAAAGGCTGGCCGGTTTTGTCGGCACCAAACACGCCATTTCCTGCTCATCGGGCACGGATGCCCTTTTACTTGCATTGCTGGCCAAAAGGGTTGGGCCCGGAGATGCCATATTCACCTCACCCTTCACATTCATAGCGACAGCGGAAGTCATCAGCCTCCTTGGTGCCACGCCTGTGTTTGTGGATATCGATCCGAATACTTTCAATATGGATCCGAAACATCTGCAAAAAGCCATATCAGCTCTTGAAAAACAAGACCCGGTCATCTACCCGTTGCCGGCCAAAGACACACAGGCGCCCTTGAAACCAAAAGGCATCATCGCCGTCGATATTTTCGGGCTGCCGGCCGATTACGGGGAGATTGAAAAAATCGCGGCGTTCGCCGATCTTTTTGTCATCGAAGATGCCGCCCAGTCTCTGGGGGCTGAATATGCCGGCCGCAAAGCGTGCGCCTTCGGCGATATTGCCTGCACTTCCTTTTTCCCTGCCAAACCGCTGGGCTGCTATGGCGACGGCGGAATGTGTTTTAGCGATGATGATGGCCTTGCAGAGGTGATGCTGTCGCTGAGGGTGCACGGAAAAGGCTCGCATAAATACGATAACAGTCGCATCGGCATTAATGGACGCCTTGATACACTTCAGGCGGCTGTTTTGCTGGCAAAATTGGAAATTTTTCCCGATGAAATCGAACGGCGGCAGGCAGTCGCCGGCACTTACAGTGAGGCACTGGCGGAATCGGGGCTTAAAGTGCCGGCCGTACCAAAAGGATCTAAGAGTGCCTGGGCCCAGTATTCGATTCTCGCAGAAGCAGAAGCCAAAAGGGAAGAGCTGCAGGCACGGCTAAAAGAATCCGACATTCCCACGGCGGTTTATTATCCGACACCCCTGCACCTGCAAACGGCATTTGCTCATCTGAAATACCAATCAGGAAATTTCCCTGTGAGTGAATACACGTCCAGCCGAGTTTTCAGTCTGCCCATGCATCCATATTTAAAAGCCGATGACCAGATGAAGATTGCTAAAATACTCGGTGGCATCTGAGATGCTGCATCTAAACTGTCACAATCCAACAGGTGGAGAGTAAAATGGCAAAGGCAAAAAACAGGCACAAAGCTGAAATTGCAGTGATCGGGTCCGGCTACTGGGGCAAGAACCTGGTGCGCAACTATTACCAGCTGGGCGCGCTCAAACTCATCTGCGACAGCAATGAATCAGCGCTCGAAAACTTCAGCTCCCAGTATGGCGAAGTGGAAACCTGCGTGGCCTTAAATGATGTTATCGGCAGATCCGATATCAAGGGGGTCGTCATTGCCTCGCCGGCTGAAACCCATTACACCCTTGCGCGTGAAGCCCTGCTGGCGGGCAAACACGTTTACGTAGAAAAGCCGCTGGTTCTGCATGAAAAAGAAGCCGAGGAGCTCATCTTAATCGCTGATAAGGCGCAGCTCACCCTTATGGTCGGCCACCTGCTCCAGTACCATCCGGTTTTCGTAAGACTCAAGGAGCTGACCGCCAAAGGGGATCTGGGCCGCATCAATTATATTTATTCCAACCGCCTGAACCTGGGGAAAATCCGCAGAGAAGAAAATATTCTGTGGTCCTTTGCGCCGCACGATTTATCTATGATTATGACATTAGCCGGGGAGACGCCGGAATCTGTTTATGCGACCGGCGGGAATTACCTGCATCAAAAAATTGCCGATGTCACCACGACGCATTTAGACTTTCCATCCGGTTTAAAGGCGCATATCTTCGTATCGTGGCTGCATCCCTACAAGGAGCAAAAACTCATCGTTGTCGGTGACCGCAAAATGGCGGTATTTAACGACACCGAGCCCTGGAATGACAAACTGTTACTGTATCCGCATGTCATCGATTGGCAGAATAACATTCCCATTCCCAACAAGGCCGATGCCGAGCGTGTGGCCATAAAAGAGGACGAACCGCTTAAGCTTGAATGCCTTCATTTTTTAAAGTGCATCAAGGACGGCACCCGGCCGATTACCGACGGTAGTGAAGGTTTGCGCGTGCTGCGAATTCTTAAAGCCGGCCAGCGCTCTCTGGACGAGGGCGGCTGCAAGATTCACCTCAAAGACGATAAACCTGTTGCCGGGCAAGTCAGCGCTGACCCATCAGTGGATTATTTTGCGCATAAAACGGCTATCATAGACGATGGCGTTTCAGTCGGCGCCGGCACCAAAATCTGGCATTTTTCCCACATTTTGTCGGGGTCCAAAATCGGTCATAATTGCAACATCGGTCAAAATGTTGTCATCGGCCCCGACGTTGCCATTGGCAGTCAATGCAAAATTCAAAACAACGTTTCCGTTTATAAAGGGGTCACGCTGCAAGATGGCGTATTTTGCGGGCCTTCGATGGTATTTACCAACATCTATAATCCGCGCGCGGAGATCCGCAAGATGGATCAGGTCCGGCCGACCCTGGTCAAGCACGGCGCGACCATCGGCGCCAACGCCACCATCGTTTGCGGCACCACCCTGGGGCGCTACTGTTTTGTCGGTGCCGGCGCAATTGTATCCCGCAATGTGCCCGATTATGCGCTGGTTATTGGAAACCCGGCCAAGCAAATTGGCTGGGTATGCGAATGCGGCGAGCGCCTCGGTGATGATCTGGAATGCCCGGATTGCCACAAAAAATACAGGATGAATAAAGAAGCCTTGTTGAAGGTCAGTTAGGTTTTTTTACCGCAAACTACGCCGATTTCCATAGATTAAAAAAATAAAAAATTAAAATGAGATCTGTTTAAAATGGGGTAATCCGCCATATGATAAATCTTTGTTCTAAGAAGTCTGCCGGTTTAATTTGTTAGGTTCTTAACCAAAGGAATTAATCTGTGATAATCTGTGTAATCTGTGGATAATTAATTTCATTCAGTCCAAACTCAATCTATGTAACTAAAATACTTGAAGGACTCCCGCAAAGAAACCCAACAAATCAACCCCAACCCTCTAAATTATTTAGATAAAAGGATCCAATTTGAAAACGATTCATCTGATAGCGGCTGCGCGGCCGAACTTCATGAAGATCGCTCCTCTCTATCGTGCGCTTAAAGCGCAGAAATGGGCCGAGCCCATCATTGTCCATACCGGCCAGCATTATGACGCCACCATGTCGGATGCCTTCTTTAAAGATCTTGAGCTTCCCGACCCGCACCACCACCTGGGCATCGGCAGCGGATCTCATGCCGAGCAGACCGGAGGGGTTATGATCGCCTACGAGAAGCTGCTTTTGGAGGCAACACCCGATCTGGTCGTGGTCGTCGGGGATGTCAATTCCACCGTGGCCTGCACGCTTGCGGCCGTGAAGCTGGGCATCATGACCGCCCACTTGGAGGCCGGGCTGCGTTCGTTCGACCGCACCATGCCGGAGGAGATCAACCGCATCATAACCGATGCGATTGCCGATATCCTGTGGACGCCTTCACCGGACAGCGACGAGAACTTGCTAAAGGAGGGCGTACCGCAACAAAAAATCATGCGTGTCGGCAATATCATGATTGATTCGCTGGAAATGATGCGCCCGCAAATCGAAAAGCAAAATGCCTACCAAAAATACGGGTTGGAAAAAGGCGGTTACGGCCTTGTGACGCTCCACCGGCCGTCAAATGTCGATGATTCAGACAAGCTCAAGGATATCTGCGGCGCACTTATCAACATATCGCAGAAAGTACCGTTGCTGTTCCCGGTCCACCCGCGCACCTATAAAAATCTAAATCAGAACGGGCTCTGGCAGGGCTTAAATAAGGCAAAGGATCTGCTTCTTGCAGAGCCGATTCCATATGTTCAGTTTATGAGCCTGGTTTTTGACAGCAAATTTTTGCTCACAGACTCCGGCGGCATCCAGGAGGAAACCACCTACCTGGGCATCCCCTGCCTTACGCTGCGGCCCAACACCGAACGACCTATAACGATCACCCAGGGGACCAATCGCCTGTGCACGGTTGCTGAAATCGAAGCCGGTATTAAAGAAATTTTGGAAAGCCAAAAATTCGAAACCCGGGTCCCCGAGCTCTGGGATGGAAAAACTGCAGATCGAGTCGTTGCATCCATTCGACACAAGCTAAACGTCAAATAGCTATGAGCCTACTGATGTGACACGTCATGCCGGCAAAGGACACGTCATGTATCCAGGTGGACACGTCATGCCGGAAAACGACAAGTCACGGAGCCATTTAATCATAAACTTCAGAAACTAATTAAATATTTAAAAAAGAAAACAACTAATCACCTCTTGTATAAAAAATTTCATACTTGACACATAAACGGTGTACACATATAATGTGTTAAATGTAGGGGTATATCATGTCCAATATTACAATATCGATAAATGAAAAGCTTTTGAAATCAGGCCGTAAATATGCCGAAAAGCACAATACATCCTTAAATGCACTCATTCGCAAGCAGTTAGAGCTCACGGTCGGTTACGATTCCACACAGTGGGTCGAAGAGTGTTTTTCGCTCATGGATCGGGCTAACGCTGACTCCGAAGGCAAACACTGGAAACGCGAGGACCTTTACGATGTCTAAGGTGTTTATCGACACCAACATCCTGGTTTATAGCCTGGACCGGGCGGACTCTGCGAAGCAAAAAAGGTGTCGTGATTGTATCAAAGTCCTCGGCGAAGAAAATAACGGAGTTATATCAACGCAGGTCATGCAGGAATTTTTCGTGGCTTCAACCGTAAAACTGGGGGCGGATCCGCTCATCGTAAAGGATATCCTCAGGTCCTTTGAGCGGTTTGAAACGGTTGTGGTCACCCCCGAACTCATCAGGGAAGCCAACGACTGTGGAATTATCAATCGGCTGTCTTTTTGGGATGCCCTGATCGTAGTCAGTGCTGAAAGCGCCCGGTGTGAGATTTTGTGGACGGAAGATTTAAACCCGGGTCAAGTCATCCGTGGTGTTCGCGTTGAGAATCCGATTCGATAAAACTCCCCCCTTCGCACGATTGGCATTTTAAAATTGAAAAACTTATAATTTAATGGGCGTCCCCCTGCTTATGATATTGGAAAAACAATAATACTAATAAATTACTCTGTAATATAGCCAAATTCCAACCCATGCAAAAATCCAAACACAGCTTGAAGCCGGATCAAAAAGATAAACTCGTTTCCACTATTTCTTCCTATCTTGAGCAAAACTGCAAAGAGATTGTGGCTGCCTATTTGTTTGGCTCCTTTATAACGCAGCGGCTTTTTTCAGACATCGATCTCGGTATTCTTACAGCAGGCGATTCCACTGAGGCCTTGAATTTCGAGATCGACCTGGAAAACAGGCTTGAAAAGATTGTCAAATACTCGGTGGATGTTCGGGTACTCAACCGGGCGCCGCTGTCCTTCTGCCGGAACGTCATCCGGCATCGTAAGGTGATTTTGGACAGAGAGCCCAACCTGCGGGCGGATTTTGAAGGGCAGATTTTGAAACAATACTTTGATGTTGCTTATTTTCAAAGGCAATATTTGCAAGAGGTTGGCAATGCCCCGCTTTGATCAGGACATCATGGTGCGCCTGGTCGCCGAGCTTCGCAAAAGCGTTGCCCGCCTCGACGATCTTGCCGGTACTTCTGAAGCCGCCTTTCTCAAAGACCCCGATAAAATCGGCAGTGCGAAGTATCATTTTATCGTGGCCATCGAATGCTGCATTGACATGTGCAATCACGTTATCGCGCGCAACGGGTTTCGGGCACCGGATGACTACGGTGACACCTTCAGAGTCATGGGCGAAGCAGGCGCTTTCAACCCGGGTTTTTCGGATGAGCTGGTCAACATGGCCAAATTCAGGAATCGGCTCGTTCACCTGTACTGGGAAGTTGAAGACCGGATGGTTTATGAAATACTTCAAACCCGCCTGGCTGATTTCAAGAGATTGCTGGACGCGCTGGCCAAATTTCTGAATTTCAAAGATATCAAAAAATAAGCGCTGCCGATCCGATAGCTGAATTACGCAACAAATCAACAGCGTACCCTTTGTTCACAATAGTCGTATTCAATGGGCCGCAGGGCGGTGGAGAATAAAGTTATTGACGGAATTTTAAATGAGCGCAATATTATATTCATGTTCTGCGTTCCAGGCGATTCGCGCAAAGAAAAGGTGATAAATTATGAATGGCTTCATAGAGGTTGATCCAAAAATTTGCTCAGGAAAACCGGTGATCAAAGGCACTCGAATTATGGTGAAAAACATCCTTGGCATGGTGGCTGGAGGATACGCTGTAGATCGAATTTTGGATGCTTATCCGGAATTGACCCGTGAAATGGTTCAAGCGGCGTTGGAATATGCCGCAGCTGTCATAGACGAGGAGCAGGTTATCGCCCGTGCCTGAAGAAATTCTGAGAATTCTGCTTGACCAAAATATCCCGCAGGGCCTTTCAGCCTGGCTGAGGGACAAGTTGCCGGATTGGGAAATTCAGCATGTCAATGAACTGGGATTTCAAGGAAGAGACGACGAGTTTCTCTATCTGTGGGCACAGAAAAATAAAGCGATCATTGTGACATATGATGAGGATTTCGCCGACTCCCGGTTTTACCCTCTGGGACATCATCATGGGATTGTTCGACTGCGCGTATGGCCAACCACCGTTGAACAAACTCAAGACGCCATGGAGCGTTTAATATCAGATTTGCCCCCCTCCAAGTGGATTAATTGCCTTATCATTATTGACAATAAAAAAATCCGTGTGAGAAAGCTTAAGTAGTTCAATTTCACGAAAGACGTTCCCCCATGATTACCCCAGGACGATTATTCACAACCACAGATTACCCAGATTTTCACAGATTAAAAACAATAATAAATACAGTGATAAAAATAATCGGCAACCCTGAGGATTAGCTTTCCAGCTGACCGGCCTTTTAGCTTTCTCGCTGTAAGCTTTAATCAATCTGCGATAATTTGTAATCTCATTGGTTTTAATGTTTTCTAATTTATTTATAATTATAATCTGCGGAAATCGGTGGAATCTGTGGATTAATAAATCGCAAGTTCAGTAAAATCTGCGCTTCTAATTTTATCAATGTTTTTAACTTAAGATTCTAATCTGTGTTAACCTGTCCGGCGAAGCCTCGTGCGAAGACGGGTCGGCGTAATCCACCACACAAATTGGCGGACAAGTCCTCCACACAAATTGGCGGATAAATCTGCGGATAAATAATTCGAAATTTCGAACCCTTTGAGCTTTGAGCCTTCAGCCTTGAGCTGTGTCACAAGGAATTGCGACACACCATGCTGGAAAAGAATACCTCATGTATCCACAAGGACCATTCATGCCGGAAAACGACACGTCATTAAAGTTACGAACCTGCAAATTTACCAATTTGTCAAAATTAAACGGGCTGTTGCTCAAAGCCATGTTTTAAAAAAGGATGATAAGATTTCGATCAGATCTCGCTGGCGTAGCATTTGATTGAAAATATTTGA
>JASFIG010000192.1:0-8544 GCA_050122795.1 Desulfobacterales bacterium | reverse complement strand
CCACCGCCATCGGCATCCTGGCTGCCATGGCATTTATCCGCTTCGACTTTCCCGGAAAAAACACCATTAATACCTTGTTACTTTCACCGATCATGATCCCGGAAGTGGTTTTAGGTGTTGCGTTGTTGTTGTTTTTGCGATGGCTCCAGCAGCCGAAAAGTTTTGCATTGCTGTTGATCGGACACGTTGTGCTGACATTGCCCTATGTGCTGTTGATCGTTCAAGCCCGGTTGGTGGGTATTAAAACAGAGTACGAAGAGGCAGCCAAATCTCTGGGCGCCAATGCGTTTCAGACCTTCAAAGAAATCACCTTACCGTTGTTGCTGCCGGCCATCCTGGCTGGTGCCCTTTTTTCCTTTACCATTTCGTTCGATGATATTACCGCGACGCTTTTCTGGGCCACGGCACAGAATCAAACCGTTCCGGTCAAGATTTTCAGCATGCTCAGACTTTCCATCAGCCCGGAAATCAACGCTCTCGGCGCCGTCATGATCGTGTTGACCGTGGCCACACCTTTGCTGGCAGGTTACCTGTCACGCAAGTTTTCCAAAGTAAAGGCTTAAAATGATAACCCTCAGCTGAAAGGAGACCCAATGGCAACCGTCACAAAAGAAAAATTGGATCGTTTATACGAAGCGTATCAGAATGGCACGCTTAGTCGGCGCAAATTTCTCAAATACCTTGGCCTTGCCGGTGCTTCCATCGGGTTGATCGGATCGCCCTTCGGAAATGCCGTCAAAGAGGCCTGGGGTGCCGAAACTATCCGTTTCGACGGATGGGGCGGTGTGGTTTCCGAGTCGTTCCGCGAACATGCCTTCAAACCCTTTACCGAGGCGACGGGCATCAAGGTTATCGATGGAGAATTCGGGGACATGAACTCCTTCCTGACGCGCGTTAAGGCCTCCTACCCGCCGGGCGGGGAATTCAATATCGCCCATCTCAGCGCCGTTTTCGACTACGCCCGTTACTCGGAATTGGGATTTTCCTCTGTTCTGGATGAATCCAAAATTCCCAATCTCAAAAATGTCATGATATCCATGATCAAACCCTTGCGGGAGATCACCAACGGAACCCTGTCGGCTGTCCCCTACGATCTGGGGCAGACCGGCATCGCTTACAACACCAAGCATATCAGCAAGGAAAAGGCTGAAAAACTCGGTGCTTCGCTTCTGTGGGACAAAGATCTGAAAGGCAAACTGGGCAGCTGGGGCGGTGACTTCCGCACCAACATGTGGTACGCTGCGCTTCATACCGGTCAGAGTCCCAACAACATGACCGATCTGAAGGCTATCTGGGCGGCTTTGAGTGAGCAGCGCGGCCTGATGAAGAAATATTGGGCCTCCGGCGCCGAGCTCATGAGCTTGCTGGCCAATGAGGAGATTTATGCCACGGTGGCCTGGTCCGGACGGGTGGCTGCGCTTCAGCAAGAAGGCCATCCCATCGGCTATCTTTCCCCCAAGGGCACCTACTCCTGGATGGAATATCTTTATGTCCTGAAAGGGACCGACTTGGAAATCGCCCAGAAGCTGCTCAATTTTATGCTGGAGCCGGCTGCGGCCATCGCCGTGTCCGAAGGGCAGAATTACCCGCCCAGCCTGGATCCGACCAAGGTTCAACTAACAGAGAAGATCAAAAAAATGCCGGCTTTTGATCCCACCGGCAAACTGGAAGGGTATCTGTTTGCCAATCCGGCTTACTGGAATGCCCATCAGGTGGAATGGACGGAAAAATGGGATCGGATCATGGCGGGCAGTTAGATCAACTATAAATTGATCATTGTTTGCGAATACCATTTGATCGCCGGGGTCTGACACACGGATGAGAACAGCGCCCAGACCCCGGCATCAGATATTTCAGAACATGGAGACAGGCTAAATTGGAGACTGACAAGAAGCAACCCATCGTGCAGTTCAAGGGCATTTTAAAACGGTTCGGCAACGTTGTCGCCGTTGAGAAAATGGATTTTGATATCGAAGAAGGGACGTTGGTGACGCTGCTGGGTCCTTCCGGTTGCGGAAAGACCACCCTGCTGCGCATGGTGGCCGGTTTAGAAACTCCCACCGAAGGCGATATTTTCATCAAGGGGGTGCGGATCAACGACACGCCCATCCATAAACGAAACTTAGGCATGATATTTCAAAATTACGCCCTGTTTCCTCATAAAACCATCTATGAAAATGTGGCCTTTGGCTTGAAGTACAGGGATGTGTCAAAAGAAGAAATCAAAAAAAAGGTGACACGGGCACTGGAGATGGTTCGCCTGCCCGGCGTTGAGAGCCGCATGCCCTCGCAGCTATCCGGCGGCCAGCAACAACGCATCGCCATGGCGCGTGCCATCGTAATCGAGCCGGATGTGCTGTTGATGGACGAACCGCTTTCTGCGCTGGACGAGAACCTGAGGGAGGAAATGCGGCGCGAGGTCGACAACTTGCAGCAGATGTTGGGCGTCACGACCATTTTTGTCACCCATGACCAGCGTGAAGCATTGAGCATGTCGGACAAGATCCTTGTTATGAAAGACGGCCAAAAGCAGCAAGAGGGCCACCCCGAAGCCGTTTACAACGAGCCGATCAACCATTTTGTAGCCGATTTCCTGGGGCATTCAAATTTCATTCAAGGCGAAGTGGTCGACGTCGATAACCATCACGTCAATGTCAGAATTGAGACCGGTGATATTCTCATTGCTGAAAATAAAGGCGGATTCTCCAAAAGCGATCCGGTGGAAATGATCGTCCGCGCGCAGCGGTTCGATGCTTTTCCCAAGGATGAGTTCAAGCCGGTGGAGGGGATGAACCACTTTCAAGGGCGTATTAAAGACCGCAGTTACATGGGCGGAGAGGTCAGTTACTTTATTGAGCTCAGTGCCGAGCGTGAAGTTCATGTCATCAGCTTGATGAGAACACGGATCTATGACATCGGCGAGGAGGTCAGCATACAGGTATCGCCGCACCACTGCCATCTGATTCCCCTGGATTGAACCGGCGGGCTGTTTTGCTGCAAAGTGTTGACTTGAAACCTGAAAGCAGACAATGCCGTTTTCAGGTTTTTTTGTGGCTGTCATTCGACCTGGATATGAAACAGCTTGCTCAGATGTCAAAAGGAAAAAAGGAGGGCGCACATGCTGATAGCTGATCGGCTCAAAAGCGCATTCCGCGAGCGCTATCCGGAGCGGATCATCACCATCGATTCGCACATCGCCGGGGAACCGGCCCGTCTGATTGTCGGTGGGATTGGTTCTGTGCCGGGCAAGACCATGCAGGCCAAACGGGAATATTTTAAGGAGCACTATGACCCCATTCGTCTGCTGCTGACGCGCGAACCGCGCGGTCATCGCGACATGTTTGCCGCCTGTGTCACTGAGCCCGTATCGACCGGTGCCCGTTTTGGTCTGATTTATATGGACGCACGCCGCTATCCCTATTTATGCGGTCATGCCACCATGGGTGCGGTCATGACCCTGATCGAGGCCGGTGAAATAGATGCGGCCGACGATGATCTGCAGCTTATTGTTGACACACCTTCCGGCCCTATGCAGGCAACGGCCTATATGCACGACGGCAAGGTCGAATCGGTTGCCATCCGGATGGTGCCTTCGTTTGTTTACAGCGACAATGAAACCCTGTCCATTCCCGGTTTCGACCAACTGGTGGTGGCGACCGTGTGTGTGGGCGGGTTTTTTGTGATGGCCTCCGCCGATCAGGTCGGCCTTGATTTCAGCCCGTCAAATTGGCCGCGGTTCCGTGATCTGGGCATGCAGTTGATTCAAGCGGCCAACGAACAGTTGACCGTGCGACACCCTACACGGCCTGAGGTTCGCACCGTGGATGTCACCGAATTTTATGATCCGGTATTGGACGATCAGGGTCAGGGCAAAAGCATCGTCATTTTGGGCGAAGGCCACATGGACCGCTCGCCGTGCGGTACCGGCACAGCAGCCAAGATGACGCTACTGCATCACCGCGGCCAATTCGGCTTTGACGACACCTTTACCAACACCAGCCCGCTCGGCACCAGCTTTCAGGGCCGTCTGGTCGAAGACATCCAGCTGGGGGATACCAGGGCAGTTGTTGCCGAAGTCCGCGGCAGCGCTCAGATCACCGGCATACACGAATTCATCATCGATGCGAATGATCCATTCCAGAAAGGCTTTCTATTATGACCCGAAACGACGCTGCACCGGATCTTATATTACTGAACGGCAACATCTGCACACTGGACCGTCAAAAACCGCGAGCCGAAGCTATTGCCGTCAAGGCGGGCCGGATTAGCGCTGTCGGTGAAACCGACGCGATCAGCGCTCTGGCGGGTCGGCAGACCGAGCGTATCGTGCTCGATGGTCGTCTGGTCATTCCGGGATTGATGGATTCTCATTTTCATTTTTATGACTGGGCCATGGGTCGGCAGCAGCTCGATCTGGCGCCGGTCAATTCTTTAGACGAACTTCTCGATCAGGTTGCGCAGAGCGCCGCAAAATTACCGCCGCAAAAGTGGATTTTGGGTCAGGGCTGGAATGAATCCGATTGGCCCGAACACACCATGCCGCGCCGGGATCATCTGGATGCGATGGCGCCGGCCCATCCGGTCGCCCTCTGGCGCTGTGATCTGCACCTGGTTGCAGTCAATTCCCGGGCCCTGGAGCTGGCCGGAATCGACGCGACGACGCCGGACCCCCCCGATGGGGTCATCGAAAAGGATTCATCCGGGCAGCCCACCGGAATTTTGCGGGAACTGGCACCCAATCTGATCAAAGCGGTCATTCCGGCACCGGGGGCGGATGCCGTTGTGGCCGCGATGCAAGACGGCATCACCCATTTGCACAGCCTGGGACTGACCGGTCTTCACGATGTGCGTTTGATGGGCGGTCTGGAGGGCGCACCGGCCCTAAAGGCCTGGCAGCTTCTAAATGAAAAAGACAAGCTTGATCTGCGGTGCTGGGTGAGTCTTGCCGGCGAACGTCTGGAGGAGGCCATTGCTCTGGGATTACGAACCGGTCTCGGCGACGACCGTCTGCACATCGGCCACCTCAAATACTTCGCGGATGGCGGCATGGGAGCACGCACCGCCTGGATGCTGGAGCCCTATCTGGATGCCGAATACGGCATGCCGCTGGGCTCGATGGCGGAGCTGGCCAAAAAGATTTCAGCGGCGGAAAAGGCCGGCCTGGCTGTGATCGTGCACGCTATCGGGGATCGAGCCAATCGCGAGATTATTACCGTTCTGGAGCAACTGGCTGAATTGCGCCATCAGACAAATAAGAAGCCTTTTATGCCGCCAGCGCTATCCCATCGCATCGAGCATGCCCAGATGATTCGATCCGAAGACATTCAGCGCCTGGCCAGACTCAAGGTGGCTGCCTGCGTCCAGCCGCATAACATGATCCTGGACATTAATATGATCGACGAGTCGGTCGGACCTCTTGGCCGTTACACCTATGCCTACAAAGAGATGGTCGATGCGGGCATTGCGGTGCTGCTCAGCTCCGATGCGCCCGTTTGTGATCCCAGCCCGCTGGTCGGAATCCATGCCGCCGTTACCCGCCAGCGGCGCGACGGCACTCCGCCGGGGGGCTGGTACCCCGAACAGCGAATCAGTGTTACAGAGGCCCTGCGGGGATACACAACGGTGCCGGCTGCATTTTACGGACAGGCCCGCAACATGGGATCGCTCACCCCTGGAAAGTGGGCCGATATGATCGTTTTAGACCGGGATATTTTTCAGGAGGACCCAATGGAAATTGCCGATGCCCGGGTGGAGATGACGGTATTTGATGGGCGAATTGTCTATCAATCCGATTAGAAGCTATCACAAAAACAGCATCTGACGCCTAAGGGCTGCGTTGCGGTTCGGTTTGTAATGCTCACGTACTCCGTGTACGCTCCGCTTAAAAACCGAATCGACGCCTTGCCCTTAAACGTGAGCTACTATTTTTGAAATAGCTTTATACTTGTACAAAATTCAGATAAAAAGTCTGAACGTCTTGATTCTGACCGGGGCCTTCAGGCCATAATGAAACCGCCGGCGTCCACCAGGCCCTCTATCGGTACGATGGGTTTGCCGTCCGTATCGATTGTCACGTGCGCTGGCCAGTTGTAGGCCGGATCCATTCCCTTAAAGTAATCCAGCTCGTATGGCAGCAGTTTGAGCATCATGCGCCCGTTTTCGGCAGACAGCTTTGATGTCAGGCCGAAATCGACTTCGCCCAGCTGCGTCAAGATGATATAGCGCGGGATCTCCCTGCCGCTGCCGTCCCTGCGGACTTTGGTGGCGATGTCGATGACCGTGGAAACCTCGAGGGGATGTTTTTGATTCCAATCTGCTTGCAGGGGCAAACCGGCGACATATAAATGGTGAAATTCAAGGCCGATCTGTCGGCAACCGTATGCCAGACGGTGAATTTCTGCCGGGTGGTCATTGATGCCGGTCAAAAGCGGAGTGTTATTGTAAACGGTGATGCCTTTATTGCGTAAAGCCTTTATCAGATCCGCATGGATCGGTTTGATTTCACTGGAATGCAGAAATTGGGTCTCGATTTCCAATCTCAAGGGATTGACCACCGTCAGACGGTTAAGTTCGCCCAGGCGATCAATCACAGCCCGGGTGTAAACGGCGGGCCCGTAGTTGAACTTGAGGCTGCGCAAGCGGACCGCGTTGACATGCTGAATGATCCGCAGATGCCCGATCAGTTTTGCAATGCGATAAAGGTGCGCGATGGCATCTTGCTCGGATGAGATGACAACATCGGTAATGCGACTATCGTTGCGAACATACGCCATATCTGTATCGCCGGCGGTTGCTTTGATTTCCACACGCGTTTCGTGGGTCCGAAAGAGGTTTTCTGATTCAGTTGAAACGATCGAGCGACCAACTGACTGGTCTTTTACAGCCAGCGCCTGCAGCGTTTCCAGGGCCTGCTGATCGGTCTCATTAGCTCTGACAGAAGGCGGTTTGCGAGAACCCAGAAAGATCGAATTATCACCGATCTCAGCCATAAAGCGTGCATCCAACGTGCCCTCCGAATTCACGCGTACAACATCGAGTTGATCGACTTTCTGGGCGAAGTCTTTAAAATAGCCTGGGGTGTACGGTGTTCGGATCCAGAAGAAATGATCATCCTGCGTATCTTTTTCAACCGCCCAACCGCTCGAGTACCAGTCCATTTTGCCGATCGGAGTCGCCGTGCAGATTCTGGGCATGACACGATCCGACAGATGGGCCCGCAGATATTGGGCCGCCGCCAACCCTTTTGAGATCGGCGTCCAATAGACGCTGTTGCCCTGTATGGGGCTGCAGGGAATATAAATGTAGTGAAGCTCAGCCCCCGCGCCCCTCAAGAGGCTGAAAAGTCTCGTCAGCTCGGGCCCTTCATCGTTGCAGTTTTTCAAAAAGGGCGTCTGGACATAAACGCTGATACCATTGCTTGTCAGCGTTGAGATGATATCCAGGCTGTCCAGTGAGATCTCATCCGGATGAATGAAGTGGGTGGCGACCTCGAGGCGTTTTCCCTGCTGCTGCAGCTCCAGATTCTTCATCTTGATTGTGTTGAGCCAGAAAGCATTGTCTTTGTAAAAAAGATGCGGGTCGTAGGATATGGAGCGGGTTGCCAGTCGCAAGGTCTGAACGTGCGGGATTTCTTTCAGACCGTCGATGGCCGTCAGCATGTTTTTCTTGTTTAAAAAGGGGTCGCCACCGGTGATAACAATTTCCTTGATATTCGGAGAATCTCCAACATATTCGACAGCTCGTTGCACATCTGCTGCTGTGGGATTGGCCTGGTTTCTGGAATCTTTGTGTTTTCTGAAGCAAAAACGACAGTAGACCGGGCAGCTCATATTCAGCAGAAAAATGACCCGGTTGCGGTACATCTGCTCTAAAAGCCCCTGATGGAATTGGCCCACCCAGGTATTCACCTGCCCGACCGGATCCAGTTCCTCGATAAACGGCGCATACTGATAGGCAACGTTTTTTGAAATCCGCATCTGGCGAATCGTATGCATCGAGAGCCTGACCGGATAGGTATCGATGACTTCCTGCAGTGAATCCCGCTCTGATGGATCAATTGCAATATTGGCCAATTTTGCAAATTGATCGACGTTTCGAACCGATATGAAGCGGTTTTCCGGTATGATTTTTTCCAGGATCGACAAAACAAACAGGTTGGGCAGCTCAACACCGCTAATGTTGAGCGGGCCTCCGTTGGCACTGTTTGCTTTACCCAGTTTTTCGGTCATTTCTACAAAAAAGCCCTTCGGGTTATCGGTATACCCGGTAGCATTTAACAAACGCTCAAATTTCGTTTGGCCGTCGCTGTCTCCGATGATTGCAGCAAAGTCCTTACCCAAAAGGTATGGCTCTCCGTAGTGTTCGAGGAAATCAACTGCATCGGCGGTGAGCGTGGAGAAGGTCACATCTTTTTGTTCACCGGAGTTGACAAATTCCACGCGATAGACGGTGTCTTCAAGAATCATTTTCTTCACCTTTGCCGAACAAAAGATTTGTCGGCTGTTGGGTCTTTTTAACGCTTATTCGTCGTGTGAGTCAGATTAA
>JASFIG010000191.1:0-8595 GCA_050122795.1 Desulfobacterales bacterium | reverse complement strand
AAAAAGGATGGCGGCATAAGTGTTGTAGCAAAAAAAACGTTCCGCAATGGGAACGTTTTTTTGACAACAACTATAAAAGCATATTCTTCGTTTCTAATATCTTTCATCTGATCATTGTTACCCAACCTCTGAACCTTTGAACGTTGAACCTTGAACCTGCTGACCGACACCAGACAGACTATAAATACGGAACACAACACAAGCGGGGAAAAGCGAACAGCGAAGTTGAATTATGAGGCGGTTGAGGCTTCCTTGGGAGGTTCAAGCTCGGTCTGGCGTACGATGTATTCGCTGATGCGGTTGCCGTCCATTTCATTAACGGTGATCAAAAAATTGCCCAGCAAAATTTCTTCTTTCTCTTTAGGGATTCGTCCGATCTTATTCAATACGTACCCGGAAAAGGTGTCATACTCTTTTGAATCCGGTATCTGCATCGGGATCTTCTGGTTGACTTCATCGATTTCAGTTTTACCCAGCACCCGCCATTCGTCCTTTTTTAGCTTCACAATAAGCGGTTCGAATATGTCGGTCTCATCGACAATCTCGCCGACGATTTCTTCAAGTGCATCTTCCAGGGTTATCAGACCGGAAACCCCCCCGTGTTCATCGACGACGATCGCCATGTGCTGTTTTCGCTGTTTAAATTGTTTGAGCAAACTATCCAGCTTTTTGTTTTCAGGCACAAAATAAGGTTCGCGCATTATTTTGAGCGCGTCGGCTGCTTCATCTGATTTCGCCTGGTGCCCGAGGAGATCTTTGACGTTCAGAATACCCACTACATTGTCGATATTGTCGTCAATGACCGGTATTCGCGTATAACCGGATCGAACGATGTCTTCCAAATTTAAGGGCTCCTTGCTTTCGATGACAAACATATCGGCTCTGGGGGTCATAATCTCAGATGCATTGGTATCGTCAAACTCAAAAATATTTTCGATTAACTCCTTCTCTTCTTCTTCGATCCCGCCTTCTTCCTCGACAACTTCCACAAACGTCATCAACTCTTCTTCGGTAACAATCGGCTTTTTATGGATTTTTCCGGTCAGTTTGGGAATGAAATTTAAAAATAAAATCAAAGGCGTCAGTACTATTGAAAGCCAGTACAACGGGAAGATGACGAATCGCGCAATTAAAATGTTGTTGCGGGTGGCAATGGACTTGGGAAAAATTTCGCCAAAGATGAGTATCAGAAACGTCATTATACCGGTCGTAATGCCTACCGCGTGACTTGCAACCAGGTTAATCGTAATGGCTGTCGCTATGGCGGATGCACCGACATTGACAAAATTATTGCCAATCAAAATTGTTGACAGAAGACGATGCGGATCGTCTTTCATCTTTTTGATCAGCCGGTTGGTCGCCCCTTTTTGTTTGGCAAGATGGATCGCTTTGGCCTTGCTGATGGAAAATAAAGCGGTTTCAGCGGAGGAGAAAAATCCGGAGAGCAAAAGTAGAACAATTAAGATGAAAACTTGATCAGATAGCATGAATGCTGTTACACCTAACCTTTGGTTAGAGCAACTGTCGACCGCTCCCGCCTTGAACAAGACAGAAAATCGGGCCTCTGCGGACCAACAGATCGCAAGCGGTTTAGGCCCTGCTATGAATTATTTTTTTGGAGTTGAAATGAAACAGATAAACGCAAGCCTCCCAACTTGCTAATATAATGTTATTCCACGACACTGTCAATTCAAAGTCCATTTGAAAACGGATCGTGGCATGGAATTTAGCGCCGCTTGACTGATATCTCTAAAAAATAAGAGGCGGCGACAACCATTTTTCTATTAAACCAGTGACGGGCGTCTGCGCTGACGCTTGGTGCTGAATCCGATTAAAAACCCCACAATGAGTACCGCCGAACCGGCCAGAAACCATTTAATGGCGTAATTCATCTCCATTTTGGTCACCTGTTCATCAAGCTTTTGGGCTTTCTCGGTTTGTTCGGCCAGCTGGGCTGCCACACGTTCATAATTGGCTTTCAGGTCAATATATTCGCTTGCTTCTGATTTCAAGGTCTCGAATTCGGTGCTCGTTTTTTGCAGCTGTTGTTGGGTGGTTTCAAACTGTGTTTTGAACTCTTTGTTTTCAGCTTTCAGTATGTTGTTTTCCTCGATGAGGTCCGCGGCCTGAGCCATCAAATTTTTATGCTTGCTCTCCAGGCGCTCAAGCCTGAGACTGTGTGTTGGCTCTGGGCTAAGATAACGGCTTAGCGCCCAACCCTCTTTGCCGTTGGCCATTCTGACCTGCGACCACTCTTCTCCTTTTTTAACCACATCAACGATCTGCCCGGATTCGAGCACCGCCAGTATTTTGTTTTCGGTACTCGGCCCGGATCTTAACGTGATTCTCAAATTGTCTGATATATACATGGTTTCCGCCTGTATCGGTGTGGCAAACAAACATAGTGTCAGCAACACTCCATATATTCCGCATCGTTTGAACAAATCATTCATAACGGGCCCTTTCAGATTCATTTTTTTGAGCTTCCATTAAACCGGCTGACAAACAGATGGCAAAGGTCGTCAGAAACCGTTCCGATATTCGGTCTTTTTTACGACACTCGCCTGTACCGCAAACCCGTACTCATTCATGACCATGGGTATGGAAAATGATGAAACCGGCTCGCAGCGAGTCAAAATGCAATGTATCGGCGCTGGACGGCGCTCTTAATTTTATTCTACAATATTCTGTTAAATTAGTAAAATTTGATCATAACACCTTTAAATTTATTGACAAACGTGCTAATTTTGAGTTTACTGTTCGACATGCAATAGATAGCAACGCTTTTTTCGATTCGTTTCGTCCAACCCGCTACCGATGGTGGTATTGCGATATGATCGCTTATGATTTGCAATGTAGCGACGGCCATGCGTTTGAAGGCTGGTTTGAGGACAGCAAGGCCTATGAAAGTCAGAAAAAAAAGGGCTTGGTCGCCTGTCCCGTGTGCAATAGCACCCGTGTGTCCAGGATCCCCTCAACTTTTGCCATTAAATCCTCGCAGATCCCCCAGAAAGTTTCGCCGGAGCAAACATATCTGAAAAAAGTTGGAAAAGAAGTAGTCGATTTTGTTCAAAAAAATTTTGACGACGTCGGGTGTGACTTTGCAAAAGAAGCGTTGAAGATCCATTACGGCGTCGAAGAGCCGCGCAACATCCGCGGTGTCAGTACCAAGGAAGAAGAAAAAATGCTCAAAGAAGAGGGCATTGAATTTCTCAAAATCCCCATGCCGGAGAGACCTGATACCGACGCCTAATCCCCTCAATTATTCCCGTACAAAATCACATTTATTCTGCTTTTAAAATTCGTTTTCTGGAGATTCAACTCAAAGGTTGAGCCCGTTCCCCGATCGCCGGTTTGCCGGTTATAGCGGTATAAAACATATTGGATCAGACACATATCCTTTTTTAAAAGGCTCAACGGGCCAAATCCCGTTTCACGAGGACCTTCGGCCGGCACAACCGGCTAACCCGTGCAGGTGAACTCCCGTTTTTGGGTGTCGCCTTCTTTTTCCGTTTTTCCCATAAATATTGAAAGGTACTTGTTATACGAGTGCGCGGACGGCGGCCTCGGCAATCTCAAGCAGAGGGGTCGGATAAATGCCGAGCCCAACCATCACAAGAATCAGTGCTCCGGTGAGCAGCCTCAACGAAGGGGACAGCTGCAGATCAGGCTGGACAGTGTCCGGTTTGAGCAAAAATGCGGCTTTTAATACCAGCAGGTAGTAATAAAGGGAGATCAAAACATTAATCATGGCGATCAGCACCAACGTGAAGTAGCCCTGCTCCATGGCTGCCAGAAAGACAAAGAGCTTGGCGCTGAAACCAATGGTCGGCGGAATACCGGCCAGGCTGAAAATGGATACCATCAGGGCCATTGCCAGGAGCGGAGAGCGCTGGTGCAGCCCGGCAAGTTCTCCCATCTGTATGTTGCGCCCATTATCGGCTACCTGCACGACTACCAGAAAGGCGGTGAACTTCATGATCAATAAAGCGGCGGCATAAAAAATCACACCGCCATAGCCGGACGGATTCATACTTAATATCCCGATCAACAGGTACCCGGCATGGGCGACGGTTGAGTATGCCAGCAGCCGTTTGATGTCTTGCTGGACAATGGCAGCCAGGTTGCCGACTGTCATCGAAACGATCGCAAGCATCACCAGAGCATGCGCCAGGTAATTGCCGGCGGCATCGTTGCCTGCGGTAGCCACCATCCGGATGAGAAGGGCAATGGCAGCCACCTTAGAGGCCGTGGCGATAAAAGCCGTCACCTGGTTGGTAGCGCCCTGGTATACATCCGGCGCCCAGAAATGAAACGGAAAAACCGCCAGTTTGAAAAAGAACCCGCTGAGCGTCAGCAGCAGTCCGAGGATCACAACCGGTTTATCAATCACAGCGGGAATCACCCGAAACATGTCATCGACGTGCGCCACCTGGGTTGTCGCGTACAGTAAAGCCAGACCGAAAAGCATTACCGCAGAAGCGGTGATGCCGATCAGAAAATATTTGATACCGGCTTCAATGCCCAGGTCTTTGTGCCTTCTTAAAGCGACCAGAATGTAGAGGGCATAACTGGAAAGCTCAAGAGATATGTACATCGCCAACAGGTGGACGCTGCTGACCAGCATGAGCATCGCCAGGGTGCAGACAAACAAAAGCAGATAGAAATCCGGATGATGCTTTTCACGGATTCCGCTGAGATCCGGGCACAGGCAAACAATCAAAAACAGCCCCAGAGCCAGCAATACCTTGAATACCTGTGAAAACAGATCAACCTGATAGGCGTTGGAAAAAAGAAGGCCTTCTGATCGGACCGCCAGCAGGCACACCAGCACCCCGCCGGCCGCCAGGAACAGTGCGCTGAGATAATTGCGCCTTGAATTGACGCGCCGCAGCATTGACAGCGCCAGAAACCACAGGCTGACCAGAAGATAATAAATTTCAGGGCTGAATATCATCCACTTCATCAGGGTAACCCGTTAATGAATGGAATCGTCGCCGTATCAATGACATCAAACAGCAGCGATGGAAAAAGTCCGAAAAACACCAGAACGGCAAGTAGAATCATGCGGGGAATCCCCAGCCGAAAGGTCACATCCGGCAGCTGCTCATATTTGGTATTTTTCGGGCCATAAAATGTTTTTTGCACGACCCGCAGCATAAACAGGGCGCTGACCACCAGGGCTGCCACGGCCATCACGCCGCGAAATGGATAGACCTTGAAAGCCGAAATAAACACCACCAGCTCTCCCCAGAAGCTGGCCAGGCAGGGAATCCCCATACTGGCCATGGCCGCCACGATGAAATAGGTTGAAGCCACGGGCATAATTCGGCTGAGGCCGCCCAGCTCGTCAATGGCCTTCGTGTGGGTCCGATCGTAGATATAGCCCACCGAGGAGAAGAATAAAGCCGTCATCACCCCGTGAGCAAACATTTGAAAAATAGCGCCGTTCAGGCCATCAACGCTGACGGTTGACAATCCCAGGCCTACGATGCCCATGTGCGAGACACTGGAATACCCGATCACATATTTCAGATCGGTCTGCCGCAAACCGGCCAGGGCGCCGTAAACAATACCCACCGCGGCCAACGTTGCCATTAATGTCGACCAGTATTGCCATCCTTGCGGACACAGAAAAATCGCTACCCGCAACACACCGAAGGCGCCGATTTTCATCAACACGCCGGCATGGACCATGCTGACAGCGTGGGGAGCTGCGACATGGCCGACCGGCGACCAGGTATGAAAAGGCCAGACAGCGGCCAGAATGCCGAAACCAATAAAAAGCAGTATGAACGCAAATTTTTGTTGAGCAGCGCTGAACGTTCCCGGCTGCATCAACGCAACGATATCGAATGTATTCAGACCGGATTTGACGAAAAGATAGACAATCGCCGGTAAAATCAGAGCGCTTCCGGCCAGCAGGTACAGCGTTAATTTCATGGCCGCATATTCTTTGCGGGTTTTCCCCCAGACGGCAATCAGCAAATACATCGGAAACAAAGACACATCATACCAGACGAAAATGAAAAACAGATCCATGCTCATAAAGAGCCCGAATACACCGCTGACCATAACAAAATACAGCAAGAAAAACTCTTTGACGCGGGTTTGCATTTCCCACATCGTCAGCACGCCGGTAAAAAACACGATTCCCGTCAGCAGCAGATTGGGAAGATTGAAACCATCGGCTGCATTGAAATAGGTAATACCCAGGGACTCGACCCACAGGACCTTTTCGACAAACTGAAGCCCGCCCAGACCTTTGTCATAGGCAAAAAATAAATACAGGGACAGCGCCAGCGTGATTCCCGAAAAAACCGCCGCCATCCATTTGATGGCCTGCGAATGACGCTCGGGCGTAAACAGCATCATCAATATGCCAATTACGCAACTCAGCAGGATGCATGAAAGATATGGAAATTCGGCAAACGCCATTTGCATGTGGTCAGGCCTTCAAATGCTTAGGGTTATTAGAAGCCGGAATTAAACCACGAAAGCACGAAAATTGGGAAACACGAAAATAAAAAATGATTTTCGTGCTTTCGCTCTTCCGTGTTTTCGTGGTTGTTTTTATTTCGTCCTTCATCAGGCAACCGTTCTCTGAGACTGTTTTAAAATATAAAATACAGTGCCAACAATACGAGCACGATGAAAATTACCAGTAATCGGTATTGCACCATTCCCAGATGCAGACCGGACAAAACCCGCCCGCTGACAATGGTTGCTTTGCTCAAACCGTCAATGCTGCCGTCGATGACATGATCGTCATTTTGTTTGCACAGATTGGCAAAGACCTTATAAACGATGATGTTCAGACACAGGCGGTAAAAATCATCGATATACCAGCGCCGCGCAAAAAGGGTGTTGAGCGCCGGTATCTTTTCGACAAAACCCACCCGGGCCGCATCCCGCCGACCGAATTCCAGCCAGGCGATTCCCACCCCGGCTGCGGCTATCGCCAGGGCCACAAAGGGCAGCCAGGCATGATGGCCAGCGGCATGCGCATCGATTGCCGCTGGTCCGGCAATAAACTGATCCAGTGGTTGCTGGTATAATCCCAGCACCACGGTGACTGCCGCTAGAATGATCAGGGGCCAGGCCATCACCATGTAAAGGCCGGCGCTGTGATCGCCATTATGGCCGTGAGCTGCGGCATCTGAGCCCTGATGCCGCCCGGTGCGGGGAAAGATGAGAATAAAAATCAGTCGGAATGCATAATAGGCGGTCAAAAAAGCACCCAGCAGCCCCGCCGCAAGCCAGATGGGGTTGTTTAAGTCCGCCAGTGCAGCCAGGATTAATTCTTTGCTGAAAAATCCGGATAGCGGCGGTAGACCGGCCAGGGCGGCAGCGGCAATAATGATACAGATCGTTGGGGTTTTCTGGCTGCGCCCGCCCCGATCGCTGATCTCAAAAATATCGTTGGATTCGTAAGCGTGGATAAACACACCGGAACATAAAAACAGCAGGGCCTTAAAACCGGCGTGGGTGGTCAGGTGATACACGCCGGCAAAATAGCTGCCGGCCGCCAGCCCCATGATCATAAAGCCCAGTTGACTGATCGTCGAATAGGCCCATACCTGCTTGATATCCCGGCTGACCATGGCCATGGTCGATGCCATCAGCATGCTGATGGTGCCGATCACCAGAAAAATCAACATGGCGGTCGACGATAGACTGAAAAATGGAAAAAGACGCGCAAATAAATAGACGCCGGCGGCAACCATGGTGGCCGAGTGCAGCAAGGCACTGACCGGTGTCGGGCCTTCCATGGCATCCGGCAGCCACGTCAGCAGCGGAAACTGAGCGCTTTTGCCAACAATGCCGCCGAAAATCAGCAGGGCCGAGAGGGTGATAAGGCCTGCCGACATCTGCGGCTGGACATGGGGCCCATTGATGTCCAGGATGTTCAAATTGCCCAGGTGCACCAGTACCAGAAGCAATCCGATAAAAAAGGCCACATCCCCGAGCCGGGTCATCACGAATGCTTTTTTCCCGGCCTCAGTAGCACTGAATTTTTCATACCAGAAACCAATCAACAGGTAAGAGGAAAGTCCGACCAGCTCCCAGAAAATATACAGTTGCAGCATGGTGGGCGCGAGGGTCAGGCTCATCATGGCCCAGGCAAAAAGGGACATAAAAGCATAATAGCGCGAAAATCCCGCGTCGCCGGCCATATATCCGATCGAATAGACCTGAACCAGAAAGCTGATCACCGTTACCACGACCAGCATCAGCAAACTGACCGGATCCAGCAGGTAACCGAAGGGAATCTGAATGTCTCCTGTGACAACCCAGCGAAACATGATCGTGATTGGAGATGTCAGCCCCCAGTGTTTGACCAGCAAAAAAAGCGCACACAGCAATGAGACGCCGGTGGCCGTGACCGACAATCCGGCCGCAAGCCGCGGCCAGGCCCGGATAAAGACCATAATGATGATAAAGGCTGCCAGCGGCAGCAACGTGGTCAGCAAAGCTGCAATCACAGTTGGATCGTTAATCCCTGGCGTGGTCATCTGGTCCTTTCGATTTGCTATTCATATAAAAGTTTCAGGTGCAAGTATTCAATAGGTTTCAGGTTTCGGCTGTCAGGTG
>JASFIG010000190.1:0-8617 GCA_050122795.1 Desulfobacterales bacterium | reverse complement strand
AAGTCGGCGATTTGAGCCCCGAAGCCCAGGTCAAGCTGCTGCGATTTTTAGACACCGGCGAGTATTACCGGGTCGGTGGAACCAAAAAGCATGCCGTCAAAACCCGGATCATATCGGCAACCAACCGCGATCTGACAGCACTGGTGGCCGCCGGCGAATTCAGAAATGATCTGTATCACCGATTTGCCGTGGTCAAGCTTGAAGTCCCCTCCCTGTGCCAGCGACGCGATGATATCATTCCAATGGCCAAACACTTTCTTGTGGAATTTAGCGAAAAATTCGAAAAATCGTTTAGCGGTATTTCTGCTGAAGCCGAGGCGGCCTTAAAAGAATATGACTGGCCCGGAAACGTGCGCGAGCTCAAAAATCTCATCGAGCGTGGCGTGTTGCTGTCCGATGGGCCACGGCTGAAGCTTGAGGATCTGGGATTGAAGATTAACACCGGTCGCCGCGGCAACAGTGGTCCGGGGAACAGTCCCCACCTGCCTTCAATTTCTCCTTCTGGAATCGACTTTAGTGCCATCATTGCTGACATCGAAAAAGCCTATTTTGAGGAAGCCCTCAAACTGGCCGACGGCAATGAAAGCAAGGCAGCCCTTCTGCTTAACCTGACCCGCGATAAATTCCGTTACCGGCGGCAAAAGCTCGATGGCGTCCGTTGATAGTTGTTCGTTGTCCGTTGTACATGTTTTGCAGTGCACCCCTCATAACCCAACGCCCGCCTCCATATCCCTGTCCGAGAGCTTCGCCTATTAAAGCAGTCATCTTGACCCCCCGAGGCTTTTTCGTTATCATATCGAACAGTTTATGAATTGGAATGGGAAATCGGTGAGGTTATTTCCTCCCTTATCAGAAATAAGGAGGAATGGAACAGCATGCCCTTTAAATCAATGCCCATTCATCGTGCCATTGAAAAAGAAGGGATTCGATTGTGACAGGGCATAACAAAGAATCGATGGAGAATTGTTGGATGGAAGCTGTAACGATATCGTCAAAATTCCAGATCGTCATTCCGCGCACGGTCAGAGAAATACTCAAATTGAAGCCGGGCTTGAAAGTTCAAGTTTTGGCTTACGGGAATCGGATCGAGCTCATTCCGTTAAAAGAGATTTCGGAAATGCGCGGATTTCTCGAGGGAATCAACACAGAAGTCGAACGGGAGCCGGACCGCCTATGAACGTCGTCGATTCTTCAGCCTGGCTTGAATATCTGGCAGACGGTCCCAATGCGGAACATTTTTCTGATCCGTTGATAGACATCGACCATTTAATCGTGCCGACGATATGCATGTGCGAAGTTTATAAGACCGTTTATTGGCAGCGTGGCGAAGATGCTGCGCTGCAGGCGGTTGCCCTCATGAAACAGGGAACCACTGTCCATCTAACCGACGACCTTGCGCTTCAGGCTGCAAAGATAAGCCGTGAGTATAAAATACCGATGACAGATAGCATCATTCTGGCCACGGCGCGCGCTCATGAAGCTGTCCTCTGGACCCAGGATCATGATTTTAAGAACATAAAAAACGTCAAGTACTTCCCCAAAGAATCAAAATAATTTACTGCATCCCCCCTCTTAATGAAGCCCTCGCTTTATGGCACCGCAAAGACACCCATTTATACCGTTGGCAACCGAAGTACTTACCACCCTATTGGCCCGATTTAAATCCATTCGAGCAAATCTGGCTGACGATCAAAGCACGCTGGTTCAATATGTCTGTAAAAATGAAAAACAATTATTAGAGCGTTTGGACCAAGCTATTTTGGACGTTATTAATAATCCAAAAAAGACTCAAAAAACTGCCTGTATCGGAACGTTATAGTAGTTGTCAAAAAAACGTTCCGATTGCGGGACGTTTTTTTGGTACAACACTTATGCCGCCATCCGTTTTTGCGTTATTCCGAACATTATTATGACAAGCGGTATAATATGACAAACGCTCTATTTCTAACTAAGATCGGTCCGGTTTTGGTGAGATTGCTTGACATAATAGTCAATTGACATTATGATGTGATAATATATACATTATGCCATCATGAAGGTATTACGATGTTAAGAACACAGATTCAGCTGAAAGAAGAACAGATGGAATGGTTGCGTTCCAAAGCAAGTGCCAGAGGTATCTCAGTCTCTCAATTAATCCGTGAGAGTATTAAATTCTACCGGACGCATGAAGACCACATTCCTGAGAATCGAAAAAGAAAAGCCCTGGAAGCCGTTGGCCGCTTTTCGTCGGGGGCTTCCGATGTTTCCGTGCGCCACGATGATTATCTGGCCGAAGCGTATGTGAAAAAGAGTCGCAATGGAGATTAAAAATATTTTTATCGATACTTCCGCGTTTTATGCGTTGATGGATCGCTCGGACGAGCACCACGAAAAAGCAAAGAATTTATGGATTTTCCTTTTGGAAGAAGAAAGTCATCTTCATACCACAAATTACATTATCATCGAAACTTTGGCCCTGCTGCAAAGCCGCTTGGGATTTGAAGCAGCAAACCTTTTTGCCAGAGATATTTTAGAGCTTGTAAATTTCATATGGATCGACAAGCCCCGCCACAACCTGGCCTTTGAGCTCTGGCTCAGCCTGGGAAGAAGAAAAGTGAGTCTTGTTGATTGTGTTAGTTTTACAGCCATGCGGCATCACAAAATAGAACACATATTTGGATTCGACAGGCATTTTGAGAAACAGGGATATAAAATCCTGGATTAATCCGCAAACGTGTTTTTGTATAAATTTGACATCCTTCCAAACGCTTTCAAACTGCGCTCATCAATCCGCCGCAGATAAGCGGCGCTCCTGACGCAAAGCGATCTAAAAGCTTTTAATCAACCAATAATTGAGTTTTTTTCCGCAATATTTTGCGCCAATTTCCACAATATCTCCCGCAGTTTGTTAAAATTTAATCAACGAACCTTCTAACCATCTGTTATTAAACAAATTATTAAAATAAATGCTTTTGGCACGGTTCCTGCTGAATAAACCACGGAACTGCTATATTCTAACCTGCTAACAGGAAAAATATGCATCCTTTCAATCAGTTAGAAAAAGTTAAAACCTTACTGGTCGATGACGATGAGTTCATCCGCGACTCGCTGCGCATGGTATTTGATACCAAAGGATGACCACGTCTATTCTGAAGCGTTACGGATCGGCGTCAATGAATTTATTGAAAAACCGTTTTCTGTAGATTCATTTCTTGAGCTCCTCGCGCTGATGCTCAAAAAGAAAAAAAGAAGGTAAAGCTAGTATGAGAAGAAATGCAACTATAATTGATTCAATGTATTTCATAAGAAAAAGATCCATATTTTTGCTCTGTATAAGATACCTGCTCATTGCCGGCGTGATGCTGGCATTAGCTTCACCCGCGCAGACGGAAAGTCATTTTGGAGTTGGCAACACGCACAAAAGCTCTAATGAACAATCTCAGTATATCAGCAATAGTCTCCAGGCAGCCTATCTGAATCTGCCCTTGAGCTTTGAAGCCAACCAGGGCCAGACGGACCCGCAGGTGGCATTCCTTTCCCGCGGTAGCGGCTATACGCTTTTTTTGACCGACAGCGAGGCGGTCGTGGCTTTAAGCAAGTCCGACTCGCGTTCCGTGCTGCGCATGATCCTTCTTGGGGCCAGCACTGGCTCAAAAGCAACAGGGATAGGGAAACTGCCCGGCAAGACCAACTACTTCATCGGCAATGACCCCGGGAAATGGCGCACCCATATTCCCAGCTATCAAAAAGTTAAATACTCGGACGTTTATCCGGGTGTGGATTTGGTCTACTACGGCAATCAGCATCAACTGGAGTATGATTTTATCGTTGCTCCCGGTGCAGATCCCGGGCGCATCAAACTAAAGTTCGATGGCGCTCAGCGTCTGCACATCGATGAAAACGGCGATCTGGTGCTTTCGCTTTCAACCGCGGGCGATGAAGTCCGCTTCCGCGCGCCGGTAACCTATCAAAAATCCGATTCGGGCCGGCAGGTTGTCGCCAGCCGCTATTTCATCAGCGCATCTGACGAGGTGGGTTTTACAATTGGTCCCTATGACAGTGGCAGACCGCTCATCATCGACCCGGTGCTGAGCTACTCAACCTATCTTGGCGGTGCAGACTACGAGTATGGCTACGCCGTTGCCATTGACTCCACAGGCAAAGCCTATGTCACCGGCAGCACGCAGTCCTCAGATTTCCCTTATACGAGTGGGGTCCATGACACAAGTCTGGGTGGAACCTCGGATGCATTCGTGTCAAAATTCGATCCCACATTGTCCGGGGCCGCTTCACTGATCTATTCGACCTATCTCGGGGGCGACGACGGCGGTGAATTAGGCCAGGGCATCGCGGTTGATGCCTCCGGAAACGCCTATGTCGGCGGTCAAACCGGCTCCAGTAATTTCCCGACCCAGAATGCCTATGACGGCTCTTTGGGCGGATCTTCCGATGCATTTTTTACCAAGCTAAACGCAAGCGGCACCGCTCTTATTTACTCCACTTATCTGGGGGGCGGAGCAGTCGAATATGGCAACGCCCTTGCCATTGATTCTTCCAACAACGCCTATCTGACCGGCTATACAACGTCAAATGATTTTCCAACTCAAAATGCCTATGACAGTTCACTTGGCAGCACCCAGGATGTATTTGTGACCAAGATTAACCCGGCGCTCTCCGGTGCGGCTTCGCTCATCTATTCCACCTATCTTGGTGGAGACAACAGCTATGAGACCGGCTACGGAATTGCGGTTGATTCTGCCAATCAAGCCTGTGTGACCGGCTATACCTTTTCAAATGATTTCCCGACCCAGAACGCCTATGACAGTTCCTACAACGGCAGCAACGAAGTATTTGTCACGCAACTCAGCAGTTCCGGAAATTCTCTAGTGTATTCCACCTATTTGGGGAGTGCCACGAGTACCATTAGCGATTATGGCTATGGCATCGCGTTGGATGATTCGGATGACATTTATGTGACCGGATATACTAGAGGCACGGACTTTCCCACCAAAAACGCTTATGATACGACGCGCGGCGGGACCCAGGATGCGTTTGTGGCTAAGTTCGACCCGAGCCTATCGGGTGCGGCCTCCTTGATCTATTCCACCTACCTCGGCGGCGGCGACTTAGATCATGGCTATGGTATCTTCGTGGACGCCGACGGCAACGCCATTGTCACCGGTTACACGGATTCTGACGACTTTCCGACCACCGCCGATGCCTATGACGATACACGCAATGCCCGCGATGTCTTTATTGCCAAAATTACTGCCGATGGATCGGATTTGGCCTACGGCACCTTTTTGGGCGGCACAGACTCGGACACGGGCAGGGCCATAATTGTTGATTCAGATGACTTCGCCTATCTGGCAGGCCAAACGGATTCAGGTAATTTTCCAACCCAGAACGCCTACGATACATCGCTCGGCGGCACTCGGGATGCCTTTTTCGTCAAGCTGCTTATAGGAGCCGCCCCTACCATTTCTTCGGCCGTAAACCAGATCTTTGCAACCGGCGACTCGGCCACGGCCATCAGCGCGATCACGGTGACCGATGACCCCAACAGCCCCGTCATAACGGCTGCCAACGACATCCGCATCCGCATCCCGGCCGGATTCAACATGAGCTGGGATAATACGGATACAGAAGCCACCATCGGCGGCGGGGCCTCGGGCAAGGTCTCCACCACGGTGACCTTCGAAGACAGCGACAAGACCCTGGTCATCAACGTAGGCACCGATTTCGCGGCATCGGATCAAATTACCATTTCCGATCTGAGCTTCAAAAGCTTCACAGCCGCCTCAGCCGCAGACAACCTGGAACTCGAGGTGGACAATGACGACACCGTTGCAGCAGTCGATGATAAGACCGTCACTATTTTGGAACCCGACATTGGGATCGACTGCGATTTCAGCGACTGGTGCGATGGAGACGGCACCGAATACTGTGTCGACGACGAAGGCGGCGCTGATGATTGGACCAACCCGGCGAAACTGGACATCACGCGCTTTGGCGTGGCAAGCAATATATCGGATTCCCTTTTTATTCTCTTTGGCTTTGACGATACGGTCTTTCCGCAAGCAGCCCAGGCCGCCACCCTCATCGATACCGATCTGGATGACAACATCAACTACCTGGTGGAAGCCATGGTCAGTGGCAGCGGTGATACGGTCAAACTCTATAGCTGCGACGATACGCTTCCAACCCAATGCGGCAACCCGACACTTAGCCAGACCTATTCCAACCCGGCAGATTATTGCCGCGGCACCGCAACCGGGCCCTGGGACAGCGACACTTTTGTCGAGGTGAAGGTGCCCTACAGCCACCTTGGTGTTTCGGGCGGCGATATCCTTCTGACCACCATGTATTCTTATAATCCGGGTCAATTCGACAACCCCAAGGACTCCATATACGGTACAACCGAACAGGACTACGATGATCGCGTCCAATACGATACGGGCAACGGAGATGGCGATGACATCCCCGAAGCCGGTACGCCCAGCTTTGCCGGGACCGTTTACAGCGATGAGGGTACAACTCCCATCGGTGCGGGCACGACCGTAAGGCTTCTGGTAAACGGTGTGGTGGCAGGCTCGGACACCACCAGCGTTTATGGTGATTATTTCATCGTAGCAGCGGCAGGCGCCGGCGATGCCATCCTGGTCTACGTCGACGACGGCGCCCCTTACGGGGGCACCAGCGTTTCAGTGTTTGGCGGTAACAATTTGTCCGATCTGGACATCTATGATGATCATCTCATCACCCGCCATGACAACTCCGGTTCGTTGAGCATCGCCAATATGGATACGGCCAAGGGAGGCCTCACCGACAGTGACATCCTGTACGACGTGAGCGGCGGCAGCCTGAACGTGACCGGTTCAGGCACCGAGCTATACCTCCCAAGCGGTCACAGCTTCACGCCCGGCGGTGATGTCACCACTCCCGGCATGAAAAGCCTTGGCACCTTTGCGGGCGGCAGCGGAGCTATCGATATCAACGGCACCCTTACCATAGGCGGCGGGGCTTTTACCGCCACCAGCGGGACCCTGAGCGTATCCGGCAATTTTGCCCACAGCGCCGGCACCTTCACCCACAACTCCGGCACGGTCATCCTGGACGGAAGCGCACAGAGCATTTCAGGCTCGACCACTTTCAACCATTTCACCAAATCCGTTGCTACCGCCGAGACCCTGACTTTTGAGGCCGGCAGCACCCAGACCTTTGACGGCACCGTCACCCTGCAGGGCGCGGACAGCAACCTTTTGGCCCTGCGGTCCTCGAGCGGCGGCAGCCAGTGGGGCTTTACGCTGAATGCCAGCGCCACCAAAGCGCTCTCCTACCTGGATGTTCAGGACTCCGACGCCTCCGGGTCGGACGAAAGTCACAAGTTTCTCAACCCAAGCGACTCCATTGACAGTTGCAACAATATCGACTGGTTTCCCTCGCCAGCGCCTGAGGCAGGCATAACGGCTGCGCTTAGCCCCACCAGGGATACGTTCATTGAGGCGAATGCAGCTACAACCAACCACGGCACCTGCACTTCACTGACCATTGATCGTGAATCCGGCGATTTGCATCGGGCCTTGTTCTACTTCGACCTGAGCAGCATTCCTGCAGAAGCAATCATCACCGCCGCCACGCTTGAGTTGACGGCCAGCACCGGCGCCGATATGAATGTGGGCGTCTACCGCATGACAGCGGACTGGGACGAAGGCAGTCAGTGCGGCGCGACCGGCCAGGCCAGCTGGGACGATCGTCAGCCCAGTACCCCATGGGGTGTGGCTGGAGGCGACTACGACGGCACGGCCGTAGATACTGTCGGTTCGATTGCGACGGGACTGAATACCTGGAATGTGCAGTCGTTGGTCGAGGACTGGGTGGACGGTACCTATAGCAATTTTGGCGTTATGGTGGGCAGCCCGGACGGCGGCGGTAGTAGAGAAGCGGTTTTTTACTCGCGGGAGGATACCACCCCGGATAACCGGCCGATACTGCGCATTACCTATACCGAAGAAGGGCCGTACATCTTCTCAGATGCAAACCAATCCTTCGCTGTGGGCGACCCCGCCACGGCCATCAGCACCATTACGATCATCGATGACGCTACGACGCCCACCATCACCGCCGCAGACGATATTCGCATTCGCATTCCAGACGGTTTCAATATGGTCTGGGACACTGCCGATACCACCGCCAGCATCTGCGGCGGGGCCGCGGGCAAGGTGTCAACAACGGTCAGTTATGAGGACAGCGACAAGACCCTGGTTATCGACGTGACAACCGATTTCGCAGCATCAGATTATATCACCATTTCCGATTTGAGCTTTACCAGCTTTACGGCCGCCTCGGCGTTAGACTACCTGGAGCTGGAAGTTGAAAATGACGATCTCATTCAGGACACCGACGATAAGTTCATCTTCATCATTGACGATTTGAGCATCTCATCGGCATCCTATCAGGCGTTTTTCGTAGGCGATCCGCCCACCGCCATCAGCACCATCACGATCACCGATAACAGCTCCACGGCGTTCATCACAGACGCCGATGATATTCGTATTCGACTCCCTGCCGACGTTCACATGCTATGGTACACCTCCGACACCACCGCCACCATCGGCGGCGGGGCCGCGGCCAA
>JASFIG010000189.1:0-8637 GCA_050122795.1 Desulfobacterales bacterium | reverse complement strand
GCCTCTTTCAGATACAGGCCGATGTCCTTGAGTTTGATATTGCCGGAGGCATCCCGTTCGGTTTTTTCATTATCGAAAAATTTTTGACCGGCACCCTCGGCCGCAACGATAACCGCATGCCCCCTGCTCGCCAGTCGCTTCTCGAGCGCACTCAATAGACCATTGGGCCCTTCCAGATCAAAATCGACCTCCGGGATGAGCACAAAATTCACATCTTGTTGCGCCAATGTGGCGGTAGCGGCGATGAATCCCGAGTGACGGCCCATCAGTTTTAAAAGACCGATGCCGTTCGGATACCCGGCTGCTTCGTTATGCGCACTTGTAATGGCACGGGTGGCAACATCTACGGCTGTTTCAAAGCCAAAAGAGCGGGACACAAGGTAAATATCGTTATCAATCGTTTTAGGGACTCCGACCACGCTGATTTTCAGGTTGCGTTGCTGGACGGCATCTGCAATACGCGTAGCCGCCATCAGCGTGCCATCTCCACCGATCATAAAAAGAATGCCGATGTTCATGCGTTCCAGACAATCGACGATATCGGCTATTTCCTGCGGCCCCCGCGATGAGCCCAGAACCGATCCGCCCCTCTCGTGAATGTCTGAGACCTTATCCGGTGCCAGGTCGATGACATCATGCCCGAATTTCGGGATAAATCCCTGAAGGCCATAACGGATGCCATAGATATTGCGGACATTATAGCCATAATGAAGTTCCAAAACGATTGAGCGGATAATATCGTTTAGCCCCGGGCACAGACCGCCGCATGTCACCAGGGCGCAGCGCAGTTTGCTGGGGTCAAAGAAAATATGGCTTCTGGGACCGGCCCTTTCGAAACTGGCGGGTGTCTGTCCGTTCTGAACCTGCTGTGTAAGGACGTGCGCGCGGACATCGATCAGCACATCTTCATCGTCTGAAACAAATGAGATGCTGTTGGTACCACCCCTGGAGCAGTTCGGGACCGGTGAAGGAATTTTAGCGGCGCCCAGATTGGGTATGTCGGTTTGAATCGGCTCTGAATCCATGATCACCTCAAGTGAAAGGCATGGTGTATAGAAAGATAACGAACCGATATTTCTAGCCGGTTCGCGCTTTTTATTTGAATTTGTTCACAAAAGAGTATTATGGGTGCCAAAATAATGGCGGATATCAAAAAGTCAATGTACCGCTACGATGAATCCCCGGCCTGTGTGAGGACGGTGCTCAGACACTCGATACCCGGTCCTGATCGCACCTTCAAGGCCCAAAAAGCGATCATTTCACAAGCTTATCATAAATGATCTTCTTTTTCTAAATTTCTGTTGACAAGCAGCTGTTGGCCAACTATATTCCCCCTTTTCCAATCCTTGTCCACACTGGCATAAATTTTGCTGAATTTTAGCCGCATATTTTTTTGTTTCAACATTTAGCGCCGGAAGGGGGTGATTCCAATGGACTGCGCAACAATTAAAAAAGGTACTGAGTGCGCCTTCATGACCGCAAAAGGCTGCTCCTACAATGGCGGCATCTGCCACCAGATCGTCGAACAATGTAACGGCTGCAAAAGAGGTACCGAGCTTTCCAGCGGTTGGTACTGCAGCGCCTGCCCGGATCCTTCAGTTAAATGGAAAAATGGCAATTGCAACCTGGCCACCCACGTAACAACCGAATCCAATAAGGCCAAAACGAAAATTAATCCGCTCAAAGCGTCCAAACGCAAGAGCCGGTGAGCCCGTTTATTGTTATCGTGAAAACCCCGTCCCTGTTCAGGGCGGGGTTTTTGTTTTACGAGCATGCCGCTTTTGTTAGACGCTCTTTTCTACTCACCCGGATATCTTTTCAAGACTGACCAGCTGGATACAAATGGCGACCAGTTCCATGGCAGCCTGAATATCTTCCAGTGGCGGAAAGGAAGGCGCAATTCGTATGTTACGGTCCTGTGGATCCGCTTTATACGGATACGTCGAGCCGGCCGGTGTTAGCTTGACGCCGGCCTCAGCTGCCATTTTAATGACAGCTGCCGCGCAACCTTGCAGTGTGTCGATACTGACAAAATATCCTCCCTGCGGGCGACTCCAGCGGGCAATATGTTTCCCGTCCAGCTCGCTTGTAAGAACATTATGGACTGCGTCAAATTTGGGTTTTAGGATCAGCGCATGTTTTCGCATGTGCGCCTCAATGCCGGCCAGATTCTTGAAAAACAGAATATGGCGCAACTGGTTGAGTTTATCGGGACCGATGGTTTGAAAGGCCATCTGGCTTTTAACCCGATCCATGTTCGCCTGACTGCCGGCCATAATGGCCAGACCGGCGCCGGCGAAAGAGATCTTTGAGGTTGAGGCGAACATAAAGACGCGATCCGGGTTGCCGGCCTGTTTGCAGGCGGACAGGATATTCTTTAGCGGAGCCGGCCCGTCCACCAGGTGATGGACCGCATAGGCGTTATCCCAGAAAATTCTGAAATCGGCAGCCCTGGTCCGCATCGCGGCCAAACGGTCGACGGTTTCTTCGGAATAGACAATGCCGGTCGGATTGCTGTATTTAGGCACACACCATATGCCCTTGATCAGGTCATCTTCGGCGACGCGATCCTCGATGGCGTCCATTGCAGGGCCGCTGTCTGTCATCTCAATGGGTATCATTTCGATACCCAGATATTCGCAGATAAAAAAATGGCGGTCATATCCGGGGCTCGGACACAGAAACTTAATGTTGGGCAGTTGCCCCCATGCGGGCGCGCCGTCCATCACGCCTTTTACCATGGCGCGCAGAATCGTGTCATGCATCAAATTGAGACTTGAATTCCCGCCGATCAACAATTCATCGGGTTCAACCGCCATATATTCTGAAAACAGCGCTTTAGCCGGTGGGATGCCGTCGAGTCCGCCATAGTTGCGGCAATCCAGGCCATCTTCTGTACGGTAGGCTTTGCCGGTATCGCCCTCCAGCATCCCCAGCGCCAGGTCAAGCTGTTCGGGACAGGGTTTGCCCCGGGTCATGTCCAGCGCCATCTGGCGGGATTTAAAATCCTGATAGCGGTGCTGTAATTCTGCCTTAATACGCTGACAATCCTGATCACTTAATTTTGTGAAATCCGTCATTTCCACTATTCCTTTTGCCCGATGTTTATTGGGTTGACGTTTGTCCTCAAAACCGCCCGCCGCCTCTATAACATCGTAAATTGACGACATCAACCCTTGATATGGGATGCCCTGCATTAATTATTCAAGTTGAGCCCGTTTGCCCGTTGGCCGGTGAAAACCTATATCAGATCGGTTTCATTTACAACGGGCTCCAACGGCCAACCGGCTCAACGGGCTCAACCAGCGAATTGAATATCTTGCGCGATGGCTTTTGGATTGCCGTTAATAAATCACCTTAAATAGTGTGAGCCCCTTAGCCGGCGCGGTTATCCCGGCCTGCGAACGATCTTTGGAATCCAGGATCTTCTTAAAATCAGCTGCTGTGATTTTTCTCAGTCCAACATTCACCAATGTCCCCACAATATTGCGCACCATGTAACGTAGAAAGCCTTCGGCTTCGATTTCAAAGATCAATATGTCGCCCGGGTCCTCGATGAGTTTGGCTGAAAAAACCTCGCGGGTGGTATCTTGCCTGGGGCTGCCGCTGCCTTCGAATGCCTTAAAATCGTGGCGGCCGACGATATACACCATGGCGGTTCGAATTTTTTGCCGGTCCAGGGGTTTGCGAATGAACCATACGTACTGGCGCCCGATCGCCGCCTGAACGGAACGATTTAAAATGTTGTAACGATAGATTTTGCTGCAAGCGTCATAACGGGCGTGAAAATCGGTGGCAACCCTTTCGCAATCTTTGATGATAATATCATCGGGCAACAAACTGTTCAGTCCGCTCAAGAAAGCTGCGGGCGCCAGACGGGTATCACATTTAAAATTTGCCACCTGGCCGGCGGCATGCACACCGGCATCCGTGCGTCCTGAACCGATGAGCGTCACCTTGGAAGAGGTCATTTTTTCCAGGGCCATTTCAATTTCTGCCTGGATACTGTGATCTTTTTTTTGCCGTTGCCAGCCATGATAGCGGCTGCCGTCGTATTCAATCGTTATTTTAAAATTTTTGGTCATGAGCGTTCTGGTTCGGCCTGAACCTGTCTGTTTTAGGCGAGCAATGCCAGCGATAAAGAAAAAAACGATAACAGGGTCGACAGCGCGATCACCGCTGATGCCAGCCGGGTATCGCTGCTGAGCTGCGCAGAAAGGATATAAAGCGCCGTCGATGTCGGCAGCGTAAAATAGATCATGCCAACCTTAAAAGAAAGTCCTGCGGTGCCAAATATCTTTAAAAAAAGATATCCGATCAGCGGTAAAATGATCAATTTAAAAACGCAGGCAACCAGTGATAATTTATAATACTGTTTCATACCGCCGAACGTCAGCGCTCCGCCGATGGAAAGCAGCGCCAGGGGCAGGGTGACAAAAGAAGCCAGTCGAAAGGTATTGTCGATAAAGACCGGAAAGCTGCCGATCCATTTCCAGTAGGCGATGCCGGCCAGACAGGCAATAATCAAGGGGTTGGTCAGCACCGCTTTGACGGTGAGCGAAAGGCGCTTTTTTAGGGATAGTTTCTCTTGGGCAAACCAGGTGAGGGTGCTGACGGCCAGAACATTGATCAGTGGAATAACCAAACCGATTAAGATGCTGTATTGCCGGGCACCATCTTCCCCCAGGGCGCTGAGCATCACCGCCATGCCGATATAGGTGTTGAAGCGATAGCAGCTCTGGGAAAAGGAGCCGGCTTGAAAGGCGCCGACTCTGAAAATTTTGATATAAAGGCTGCTGAGGACATAGACGCTGATCACCGCACAAATGGCAGCTTTGTAGAGTCCGGGATCGCCGATGCCTTCAGATGCGGCTCCACCAATCTTCCAAAAAAGTAATGTCGGGAAAAATATAAAGTAAATGAGTTTGTCGGCCGTCTGTAAAAACGCATCATGGGTCAAGCCCGTGCGTTTGAGCAGATGGCCGAATAGCAGCAGGGCAAATACCGGGAAAAGATTATCGACAACCATCGTTTCAGTGGGTCCAATAAACTGTTGAATTTACGATATGATCTGATTTTCTCGGGATTTTGTTGTATACCCTATAGAAATAAAAAATGCAATATATGCCTGTTTAGCAGTCAATTGTGATAAAAACGGAAGCTTATATAAGTAAAATAGCCCCGATTTCTGCCAAGCCTAAATGTTGTCAGACTAGCATATCTGCACTTCAGCTGGATAGGTGATCAATATACAGGTCGTTTTGGAAAATTTGCGATACAAGTGTGATGGCATAAAGTTTGAAAATCAAATTTTTCAGTAATCAAGGTAACAAATATTAAGGATTTTCTCTTTGAGATTTATCGAGATATCTTCAATCCTGAAAACAAACGGCGGACCACAACATATTGTGTCCGCTTTTTTTTAGCGGAAATCGGTGAAGGAAAGGTTAGGATAAGAAATCCACAAAATTTTGCTACGGCGAGAAGGATAGCACCATAGCCGACGTCTACAATTAGACTAAATTTTAGGTTGCGCAACTATATGTAGCCTCTGATAATGACGGAAGTGTGAGTTTGCGTTTGTGATATAAAATGAGTATCATCTTTAATTGGATCTTCGATTGTGGTGATATGTTGGTATCTGCAATTTGGAAAAGAAAATTCATCACTGACTCTACATCGATGCGGTTCTCAAACCCAAATGGAGCAATGGAAAAACCATCTTTAAAGAAGAGCGGCAGAATCTGTCTATTGCCCAAATACTTTTTTTATAAACCTTTTTACATCCTCCGTCGATTTCTTTTTCGCAGAATCATTCTTCCCATAATGCACCCCTTTTGTAGCGCAAATTTCCCATACTTTTTGCAACTTTTCAGGATTATCCATTGAAAATCCGGAAGTCTTCTCAATGGCTAATCCATTTGATTTAATAATCGCACGACATTTTTCCATGTTAAGTGCGTTTTCCAGGAAAGTAACTTCATTATAAGAGTCAAATGCGTGATAGGCATCTGGATATACGATTATATCTGCATCATAGCCAGCATCTTTCAAAGCCTTCGCGCATTCCATGCAAGGCTCGGCGTGTGTCCAATCATCTTTTTCGCCCACTAAAATAAGTATAGGGGCACCCGTCATCTGAACGCTTTCAAATCCATAACAGAATGGATACAGTGCAATGTGCAGCGCAAATTTTAAATTGCTATTTACTATTGCCTTCCTGACAGGCTCCCAAGCTGAAATCATTGAGACAGCTCCTCCTTTTGACCATCCCATTATGCCTATGCGGTCTTTGTCAATTCGTGGGTGTGTGCTCAGCAACTTCAATGCATTGTAAGCATCTGCAGTCATCATTGATGATGTTACCCTGGTTTGGCTACCGACTGTTCTTGAAATGCCCCTCGGTTTAAAGCAACTAAGACGGAAAGTAGCAATGCCCATTTTATTAAAGGTTTTAACCCAGCGGTCATAACTTTTACGCCAACCACCGCTTCCATGTACAAATACAATTGCTCCTACTTTATCTGTTGTAGCCCCAGGAATTTTCAATATGCCAAAGACTGTTACATTTTCATCATTGTCCGCCCCATCCAGAATATGATTGTAACTGTAAGGATTAGAACTTTCAAAGTGGATTTCTCCTGTTTCTCCGCCATTCAATGATTTAATAGGTTTATTATTGGTTTCCGCAACCATGCAGCCAGAAAAAGTGAGAAAAAAACCAGCTATAATACAGATACATGACATTGCTTTTCCGATAAAAAATACGATTTTGATATAGAATGTATTCGTCACCGCCATGTGTTGTGGCCTTTGAAATCTTAAATTCTTTTTTGAATACCTTTCATTCTGTCTGCTTTGAATCGATGATACCCTGCCATTTCCAGACACCATTCTCTTTAACTATATGGAGGTCATCAGGCAAACGAAGTTCACCCAGTGCGCTGCCCTCGATATAACCCTGCACCCGGTAGGCTGTACCATTTCGTTGCACTCCAGTTATATGTAGGTCTACCCCGGAGCGTCCCTGCAGAAAAGGTTGGAGGCGTTCGGCAAACAGCTCTTTCCCTCCTCCGGCCAATTGGAAAGTCTCAGCAAAACAATCGTTTCCGAATAACGTAGATTCCCCAACCAGGGGACCAGAACAGTCATCCACGAACCGTTGCTGCTCCTCGCTCAGCTCAGCATCAAAGTAGTCATCACGATCCAGTATGGCGGTCTTTTCCGGCAACCCGAGCCATCTCCATCGACCTTTCAGTTTAATTAAATTCTCCAGTGGCCAGACGCCATCCAAGCCAGCGAATAAATTTATGTAATCAAATTTCAAAGTGCCTCGCAGGTAGGCTCTGTTATTTTCGATACGTAACTTGGTAATGTGAACATATTGCAGATGGGGCGGACTAGCGTCAAGCATCAGACGGGATGGGGAGGAAAAGATATCCCTGCGGTGATCGTATCCGCGAGCATAGTTTCGAGCAATACGGTGGCGATCATTACTATCGATATCCTGTGCAAATTGATAGAAGAAATCTAGTATATCCTGTGGCACAGGTATGGAGAAAACATAATTAGGCGCAATTATGTCTGTATATTGCCCTGACTCCGATTCTGACTTTAGCTTTGGCTTAACCACCATCCCCTCTGTGCCGGATGTTTCCAAAACTGCTTCGATAATAAGCTGCAGCAGCCGGCCATGCCCGTTATCTTGTGGCAGCGCAAAACGGCTCGTCGATGTCTTTACCACCACCACATGCAAAGCCGGAACCAGGACAAGATATTGCCCTCCATCGCCTCGCACCATCAAACTCTCATGCCCCCTGATCGTTGTCTTAGCCCAGCTGCCCCCTGGTGAGTCATCAAATTCAGAATAAGGGACCTTGAAAAATAACCAGCGAACCCATTCCTTGGAAACGATCCGCTGTCCCTCCCAGGTCCCTTCCTGGGTCAGCAGATAGCCTATCTTGGCGAGATCCAGCGTTTTGAGCTGAAATCCGACCATTGGATCGCGTGGCAGGTCGTCAGCGTCAGGTGCGTAAGTCGTAATTCCCAGAGGTTGAAACAGATAAAGGTAAGCAAAATCGAATACGCTCTGGCCGGAAACCTGTTCAATAACCTGGCTCAACAAATACGCTGCAGCAAAGTTTACCGTTGGTTGGATCCTTATCTGTTGCCGGGAAATGACTCGCAGACTGGCCTCAATTCGGTCTCCGGCGTAAAACAATTTCCAATAATCCGGGTCCCCGGCACCCCAAAGTACTGATGCCTGTGCCTTTAGCAGGTGGCTTAGCGTAAGCAACGCTGCACCATCGGATTGGGTTTGCTTCAGATGCTTTGGGAAAAAAGCAGACAGGGATTGTTCCGGTCCCTGGATCAATTGTTGATCAATTGCGATACCGATCAATACCTGCAGGAGCGGGAGATTGAGGGAATGCAGGTAATCAGTTTCCTTGGGACCACCGAGCCAGTAGTATTTTTCGACTACCGTCTTACCGTTGCGAAGCATCAACAGGCTTCGAGCGGTGGGTAGCCGTGTGTTAACGTAATCGAGCGCTTTGGTCAGACGGAAATTGTCGATGTTCTGAGTTTCAGGTTCCGCCGGATGCCATTGTTTCTTATCAAGATGTAATGTCTTTTGAG
>JASFIG010000188.1:0-8658 GCA_050122795.1 Desulfobacterales bacterium | reverse complement strand
CGGCGGAATGCCCATGAATTTCGATAAAAGCAAAGAAACGATCAATAAACTGCTGGATAACAACACCCGCATCCGCTGGGGAATCCTCGTGTTGTTTGTGATCCTGTTCATTATCATTTTATATCCGAGTCTGGTCATTACCCGGCACCAGTATAATTTGGGAGATGTGGTCGAACGGGATATTAAGGCATCCCGCGATTTTTTTATTGAAGATCAAGCTGTCACCGAAAAAAACCGCCAGCAGGCCATGGCAGAGGTGCTCACAGTTTACGATTTTGATGCCAATCTGGCCACCACTCTGATGCGTAATGTGACCCAGGCATTTGATGATCTGAGAGCCGTGATCGATTCAACCCAAGACAGCTCGCTGCAAGAGACAGGCGACGCGTCTGACCCAGGCCAGCTCCAGCTCGGCGATACCAAACCCTCTGAGCAGCTATTGATCTTGGAAAAGCAGGCCCAATTTGAAGAAACCATTGGCATCCGGGTCAGCAAGGGTGCTTATCAGGCCCTTGCTAAAGAAGCGTTTTCCAGCGACGTTGCCGATCTTATTGTCAAAATTCTAAATGCTATTTTATCGACCGGTGTGGTCACCAACAAAGAAATCCTGTTAAAGGAGCTGGATAAAGGTATTCTTCTGAGAGATGTCGCCACAAAGAATGAAAAATTTGTGGCCAATTTAAACCAATTTTATGGTCTTAACCAGGCCAAGGCCATGGTTCGCAGCATCAGCCAACCCTACCTTCAGGATATAGACTATACGCTGAAGAATCTGGTCGTTGATTTTGTTCAGGAACTCATTCAGCCCAATATCACCCTTAACCGCAGCGAAACCCAGGAAAGGCAGAACAAAGTTGCCGCCGAGGTCAAACCGGTACTGTATAAAATCAAAGCCGGAGAAATGGTGTTAAGAGAGGGTTCGCTGGTGACTGAATTTGATTTGCTTAAACTCCAGGCGCTACATGCCCAGATCCAGCGGGAACAAATTTTACTCAGCAGTTTCGGAGCGGCGCTGTTGCTGATGTGTCTGCTGGTCACCACCTACATTTTACATCTAAATCAGCAGGGTTTGATGGTCAATTATCACAATAAGAGTTTGCTGCTGCTTGCCAGTCTGGCCCTGCTTTTTTTCTTTCTGTCAGAGGTTTCGGTTTCTTTATCGGAATTGCTGACCCAGAATTCACCGGTCTCCATCCCGAGATCTTCGACGTACTTTGGCATCCCGTTAACTTCGGCGGCCATGATTATCTGCCTGTTTTTGGGAATGGGTGTGGCCGTTCCCATGGCCCTGGTCATGGCCGTTGGTTTTGGCCTTATTTTTCAAAACAGTTTTGAAATGTTTATGTATTTCCTGGTAAGCGGCACGATGGCTGCCTACTGGCTGCGCAGTTGTCGCGAAAGGAAAACGTTTATCATCGCCGGCACCAAGCTGGGCCTGTTAAACATTGTGCTGGCCACCGCCATCCACTTCTATACCGGTGAGTTGTCGACCGCCAAACTGATATGGGATTGGGCTTTTGCCTTTTTGGGGGGCATCAGCGCCGGTATTGTAACAGCCGGAATTGTGCCGCTGGTTGAAATTGCCTTTGATTATACCACCGATATTACCCTGCTCGAACTTGCACATCTGGACCGGCCGATCATGCGGCGTTTAATGATAGAAGCACCCGGCACCTATCATCACTCGGTCATTGTCGGGTCTCTTGTGGAAGCCGCCGCAACTGAAATCGGTGCCAACCCTATGCTTGCAAAGGTCTGCGGCTATTATCATGACATCGGCAAAATCAAAAAACCGTTATACTTTATTGAGAACCAGACCGAAGGCAAGAATCGGCACGATAAGTTGGCTCCATCCATGTCCGGTTTAATCCTGATCGCCCATATCAAAGACGGGGTTGAAATTGCGAGGCAAAATAAGCTGGGACAATTGATCGGCGATACGATCCGACAGCACCATGGCACCAGCATCATTAAATTTTTCTATGAAAAGGCCAAACAGAAAAAAGGAGCAGCCGCGGTCAATATTGATGATTTCCGGTACCCCGGCCCCAAGCCGCAAACCAAGGAGGCCGGCCTCGTTATGCTGGCGGATGTGGTTGAGGCTGCCACACGAGTGCTGGATAATCCCACCCCATCGAGAATTCAGGGGCTGGTCCAAAAACTAATCAACCAAATTTTCTCTGACGGCCAGCTGGACGACTGCGAATTAACCCTCAAAGACCTTCATAAGATTGCCAAAAGCTTCAATAAAATACTATACGGCATCCATCATCACCGCATCGAATATGGTGAAGGCCGCTCAGCCGGAAACGGGCATGACAAAGGGAAATCGAAGAATGGAAGTTCAGATCGAAAACCGGCAAAGCACACACAGGATCTCAAAGAAGAAGATTCAGCAAAAAGCGAGGGCCATCTTAGACGCCTTGGACTATCCTGACGCAGAGCTATCTATTCTCATCGTTGACGATCAGCAGATTGCACGCCTCAATCAACAATACCTAAACCGCAGAGGTCCCACAAATGTAATGGCATTTGCCATGCAGGAAGGACCGTTCAGAGAAATTACACCCGACCTTCTGGGCGACGTCGTGATTTCAGTGGAAACCGCGCACCGAGAGGCAAAAAACGCCGGCCTCAGTAGGACGGCTTATTTTGATCAGCTTCTGATTCATGGCATTTTACACCTGCTGGGGTATGAACACGAAAACGACAAATCCGAAGCAGACAAAATGGAGCAGAAGGCCAATGAGATCTTAGAATTTATAAAATTGCAACCCGCATCTTAATGACGGCATTCCGATTTATGGAAAATCAAATGTGGGGTCACCCCCGGGAAAGAGGGAGGTTCAGCTATGGCCGGTTTAGCAGTTAAAATTAATATGGTTGCCGCTCTGCGGGAAAGCAGAAAAAGCGCTTTTCCCGATCCGGTAGCCGCTGCACTTATGGCCGAATTGGCCGGAGCCGACGGTATCGCCGTGCATCTGCGGGAAGATCGGCAAGACATCCAGGACAGAGATGTTCGCATCCTGCGCCAGACGATTCAAAGTAAACTGATCCTGGAGATGGCATCGACGACGGAAATGGTCGGCATGGCCCTGGACGTCAAGCCGGATCACGTTACCCTTGTGCCCGAAAAAAGGGTGGAGTTCAGTGCCGGCGGTGGCCTGGACCTCGTTGTTTACAAAGAAGAAATTAGAGAAATCGTTGATACCTTGCAAAACAGCGGCATCCCCGTCGGTATTCTAATCGACCCGGACCCCGAACAGCTCAAACAGGCCCATCGCACCAATGCCAAAATTATAGAGCTGCACACCGGTGCTTGTTGTGACGCCAAAACATCCAAAACACGGCATCAAGAATTTTTAAAAATGATGGACGCCGTCAAACTGGCTCATAAACTCAATCTTAACATTAAAGCCGGCCACGGATTGTGTTACAGAACAATCAAAGCGTTCAAGGGTCTGGGTGAAATCGACGAATTTAGCATCGGTCACAGTCTTATTTCACGTGCCGTGCTGACCGGCATGGAAAAGGCCGTCAAAGAGATGATTCATCTGATAGGGGCTCTTTAAATTATCTGGAGACAAGGTTAAAAGAAAATAAAATTTTACCACGGGAACTCGAAAGCATAAAAACACGGACTCTAAAAAGTAAAATTTCGTGCTTCTACATTTTCGTGTTTTTTTGTCTTTAAGTTTCCAATTGGCTATTTATGTTGTAAAGTTAACGCTTTGTATCGTGTTTGCTTACGGAGTAGCACATGATTCTGGTAACCGCTTCTGAAATGCAGGCAATGGATCGCCAGGCGATTGAAGAACATTCAATCCCCGGTCTGGAGCTCATGGAAACCGCCGGACAGGGCGCTACGATCGTGCTGCTCTCTCTATTTGCCGATCAGGCCGAAGACGGCGTTAGCATCATATGCGGCAAAGGAAATAACGGCGGTGACGGTTTTGTTATCGCCCGGGAGCTTGCCGACAAAGACTTCAATGTGACGGTTTATTTGCTCGCCAAAACCGAAGCCGTCAGAGGGGATGCGGCAGTTAACCTCAAACGCCTTGCAGCCCTCAAGGTCCCGGTCATTGAAGTGCCGGATGAAAATAGCTTCTCAAAAATTAAAGCCGACATCGTCCGTTCGGGTCTTCTGGTGGATGCGATTCTGGGCACGGGATTAACATCTGATATCAGAGGTTTTTTTAAAGTTGTCATTGATTTTATAAATAGTACCGGCATTCCGGTATTTGCGGTCGACATTCCATCGGGCCTCAATTCAGATACCGGGCAACCTTGCGGGACGGCTATTCAGGCGCAGGGCACGGCTACTTTCGCCCTGGCTAAAATCGGCCATTACACTTATCCGGGCGCTGCCTACACCGGAAAGCTTGAAATTATTGATATTGGCATACCGGAGACTGTTGTCGACGCCGTTGGCCCGAAGCAATACCTGCTTATAGCGGATCGCATCGGCAGCTACTTTCAACCGCGCCCTGCAGATATGCACAAGGGACAAAGCGGCCACCTGTTGGTCGTTGCCGGCTCAACCGGAAAGACGGGAGCAGCCGCCATGACAGCCGTCTCGGCGATGCGTGCCGGTGCCGGCCTGGTGACGCTGGGCATTGCTGAAAGCCTCAATCCGATTCTCGGAGCGCAGGTGTTGGAAGTGATGACAGCACCTTTGCCGCAAAGCCGGCGCGGTATCCTTGCAGACAGTGCCTTGGATGAGATCTTTGCGTTGGCAGACGGAAAATCGTGCTTGGCCATTGGACCCGGAATCGGCCAAGCTGCTCAAACCCGCAGTCTGGTCGAAAAAGTCATAAGCCGAATGGAGATACCGATGGTCATCGATGCCGATGGTCTCAACAATATTGCCGGGCAAACCGGTCTATTAAAAAAGCTAAAAGCCCCGGCTGTGCTGACTCCCCATCCAGGAGAAATGGCCCGGCTCATTGAAACCACACCGGCAGCCATCCAACAAAATCGCCTCGCGTGTGCCCGGGATTTTGCCACCCATTTTGGTGTGCATCTTGTCCTGAAAGGAGCCGCAACTGTCGTCGCCCACCCCGATGGCACAGTCTTTATCAACTCTACCGGCAATCCCGGGATGGCCTCCGGGGGTATGGGTGACGTGCTAACCGGGGCTCTGGCCGGATTTATCACTCAGGGTTTTTCTCCAAAAGAAGCCGCCCATGCCGCTGTATATCTTCATGGAGCCGCCGCTGATACCCTGGCAACGTCAATGGGGCCATTTGGCTATCTGGCCGGTGACGTGATGAATGCGATTCCGGGGGAAATTAGAAAGGTACTGGCCTGACAAAGCCAAAAGTTATTCGTTATTTGTTATTCGTTATTTGATTTGAGCCCATGGCAAAAACCGTCCGACGTTTCAGACAGATAACCAATAACTGATAACCCATAACGAAGAGACCCATGGCCGATAAACACATTGTGCTCACAACTCAATCCGCCGCAGAAACCCGGCGTCTGGGGCAAATCTTTGGTGCTGCCGTTGAACATCCGATCATCATGGCCTTAAGCGGTGACCTCGGATGTGGCAAAACTGCATTCGTGCAAGGGCTGGCAAAGGGACTTGATGTTTCTGAAAAGTATTATGTTACCAGCCCGACCTTCACGCTGATAAATGAGTACCCCGGACGGCACCTCCTTTACCATGTGGATCTTTACCGGATCGAACACCGCATCGAACTGGATGACATTGAACTGGACGAAGTCCTGCTGGCCGATGCCGTCATTGCCATCGAGTGGGCCGAAAAGCTATCCAAGGGTGCGCTATCAGACCACCTGCAACTGCGATTCGAAATTACGGGTGAAAGCGCCCGGCGCATCGAACTATTTGCGTATGGACATCCGGCTGCGAATTTGCTAAAAGCTCTGGAATCGCAACTACAGGACTTGATAAAATAATCGGCTCAACATGAGCGCCGAATGAAGATCAGTGTCAAGATTTAGCCGCCAAGGCACAAAGACACGAAGAAAAAAATCAAATCATCTTTATCATCTTCGTGTTTCCCGCGCCCGCCATCGTGTGTGTACGGCGGTGCTTCAGTGAAAACGGACGTGTCACGGCGAAGCTTGCCTGAGCGAAGATGGAAGCCGCGCAGGCGAGGCGGACGGGTTCGTGTGCTTTGGGATGAGGGGAGAAATCAAGAAAAAATGGCGTTAATTGTTCAAAAATACGGCGGGACCTCCGTTGCCGACCTGCAACGAATTCAAAACGTGGCCAACCGGGTAGCCAAAACCTATGACCAGGGCAATGCGGTCGTCGTCATTCTTTCGGCCATGGCCGGCATCACCGACAACCTGATCAATATGGCCAGAAATATTTCCCATGCACCGGATAAGCGTGAGCTGGATGTTTTACTGGCCACCGGAGAACAGACCACCTCTGCTCTACTGGCCATGACACTTAAATCAATGAATTACCCGGCGCAGTCGCTTTTAGGGCATCAGGCCGAGGTTCTGACCGACCAATGTCATGGCAATGCCCGCATTCTCGACATTCGGGCTGCACGTATCCTGGAGTTGCTCAAAGACCGGCACATTGTTGTTGTGGCCGGATTTCAGGGCTGTGACCCCAATGGCAACATTACGACCCTGGGCCGCGGGGGATCGGACACCTCGGCAGTCGCCATTGCCGCAGCACTTAAAGCTGATGTTTGTGAAATCTATACCGACGTGGATGGTGTATATACGGCCGATCCCAACATCTGCCCGCAAGCCCGCAAGCTGAATGCCATCTCCTATGACGAAATGTTGAACATGGCCAGTCTGGGCGCTAAAGTCCTGCAAATTCGATCGGTTGGATTTGCCAAAAAATACAACATACCGGTACACGTCAGATCATCGTTCAGCGAGGAGGAGGGAACCATGGTAGTCGATGAAAATTCCGGCATGGAGCGTCTGGTGGTATCCGGCGTCACCCATGACAAAAACCAAGCCCGCATCACCTTAAAGAAAGTTCCGGACATCCCCGGGATTGCTGCTAAAATATTTACGCCTGTGGCCGATGCCGGCATTGTGGTGGATATGATTATTCAAAATACCCGCGCTGGGGGACAAACCGATTTGACGTTCACCGTTCCGCGTGCCGATTTCAAACAGGCCATGGGTATGCAGACTCAAATTGCTAAAGAAATTAAGGCCGAAGATGTGTTCGGTGACGAAAAAATTGCCAAGGTCTCCGTCATCGGGGTCGGCATGAAAGATCACTCGGGGGTTGCCTCCAAAATGTTTAATGCCCTGGCCAAGGAAAACATTAACATCATGATGATCAGCACTTCCGAAATCAGAATTTCCTGTATCATTGAAGAAAAATATACTGAGCTGGCCGTGCGCGTACTGCACACGGCGTTCGGATTGGACAAAAACGGCCACTCATAAGCGCTTGCAGAACCGGTATTTTCATTTTAGGCAAGCAAAAGCACCACCTTTATCAAATAAGCCCGCAAACATGAAAAAATTTGGCCCAGAACAGATGTTTTTTGCACTGCTCGTCGGTGCCCTGATTCTGGGCATTTTTATCTATCGATATTTTTATATGTTCTAAAATAGGTCGCATCAGAGTTGACCTGCATCAGTGCAGCTACTTTGGCCGCGGATTCAATGTTGACTTATTTACGTGAGTGCTGCTAATGTCAAATTCAGCGCAAGGATTCGACCAACCGTAAGGCGTCGCAAGGGTTGACAGCGCTCAATGTCTTGGAATGTCCTTGCGCTACTGCATTGCTAAAAATCGAAAACATCCTAAACAGCTAACTAAATCCATAAATCTAAAAAAAAATCATGCGACAAAGGAGGTCGGCCATGTCCAAAAAATTAATGCTTGTGATATCCGCTTTGAGCGTATTTCTGGTTTTTTCCTGTGTTTCCAAAAGCAAGTACGTCGAACTTGAAAATCAGGCGAATGCAACCCGGGAGCAATTGGAACAAGAAAACAAGCGCCTGTCAAATCAGGTCGCACAGCTGGAACGTGATCTGGATAAGGAAAGAACCACCGTTGCAGTCCAAAAAAAGGAAATCTCGGAATTAGATAAAACCCGCCAGGAGATTGAGAGCAATCTGAAAGCTCAGATTGCCAACAAGGACGTACGGATACAGGAAATCGAAGGCAAATTAGTGGTGACTTTCGTTGATAAGATTCTGTTTGATTCCGGCAGCGTGAAGATCAAACCGGAGGGCCAGGAAGTCATATTGAGCCTGGCCGAATCTTTTAAGGATAAGACAGATCAGATGATTGTCGTACAGGGCCACACAGATGACGTTAAAATCGGCGGCGCCTTGCTCGACAGATTTCCAACCAACTGGGAACTGTCAGCTGCAAGGGCAACTGCTGTCGTGCGCCTCCTGCAGGAAGAGGGAGAAATTGGCCCCGAAAGATTGACTGCCAGCGGTTTCAGTTATTACAAACCGGTTGCCTCAAATGAGACCGAAGAGGGCCGCAAACAAAATCGCCGAATTGAAATTATGCTGGTTCCTGTTCGGTAGGCATACATTATAATAAGGGCTTAAAAAAACAGCAAGGCCGGAAACGGCCTTGCTGTTTTTATACCGCTTGTCATAAATACGTTCCGATTAGAAGGATGGCGGCATAAGCGGTTGTAGCAAAAAAACCTTCCGCAAACGGAACGTTTTTTTGACAAT
>JASFIG010000187.1:0-8694 GCA_050122795.1 Desulfobacterales bacterium | reverse complement strand
GAGATGCCGCTCAGCGAGGCCAGCGCCGAATGCATGGATTGCCATTCTTCAATTCATCCGGGCATCGTCAGCGGCTGGCAAAAAAGCCGCCACGCGCTGATCACCCCTCAAAAGGCCATGGCCGTGGAAGGTGTTGCCCGCAAAGTCTCCAGCCAGACGGTTCCTGAAAATTTGCAAAATGTTGTGGTCGGATGTGCAGAGTGCCACACCCTCAGACCCGAGGCGCACGCCGACACATTCGAGCACAACGGCTATGAGGTTCATGTGGTCGTCAGCCCCGACGACTGCCAGACCTGTCATGCAACCGAAAGAAAGCAATACGCCCAAAATATTATGGCCCATGCCTACGGCAATCTGGCCAACAATGAACTGCACCTTAAGCATGAGCATGCGATTGTAGCCCAAACGACATACAAAAACGGGAACATTAAACTTGCGCCGGCCAACGATGCCACCCGGGCTGAGGCCTGCTACTACTGTCACGGCACCAAACTGGCGCTGGCCGGCTATGAAACCCGCGACACCGATGCGGCCGGCGAACTTGAATTTCCGATCATCAAGGGCTGGCCCAACCAGGGGGTGGGGCGCATTAATCTGGACGGCAGCATGGGCGCCTGCTCAGCCTGTCACACGCGGCACACGTTTTCGATTGAAGTGGCGCGTAAACCCTATACCTGCAAGGAATGCCATGTAGGGCCCGATGTGCCGGCATACAAGGTCTATGCCGCCAGCAAACATGGCAACATTTTTTCAAGCAAGCACGCCACATGGGATTTTAAGGCCGTGCCGTGGACCATCGGCAAAGATTTTACGGCCCCCACTTGCGCCACCTGTCATATCAGCCTGCTGGTCAACACCGATGAGCAGGTGGTGGTTGAAAGAACCCACCAGATGAACAACCGTCTGCCGTGGCGTATTCTGGGACTGATTTATGCCCACCCGCACCCCATTAAGCCGGATACCAGCATCATCCGCAACAAGGGCGGATTGCCCCTGCCGACCGATGATAATGGCGGCTATGCAACCAAATTTTTAATCGATGAAAAGGAAATGGCGGCTCGCAAGCAGACCATGCAGGCGGCCTGTCTGAATTGCCACGATAGTTCCTGGGTCAACGGTCACTGGCAACGCTTTGAAAACACCATCAAAGAAACCAATGCCCAGACGCTGACCGCCACGCGGATCATGCAGGACATCTGGAAGCTCGGCCTGGCCCAACGGCAGGACAACCCCTATGATGAGGCCATCGAAAAAAAATGGAGCACCACCTGGCTGTTTTATGCCAACACGATCCGTTTTGCTTCGTCGATGGCCGGCGGGGGAGATTACGGTGTGTTTGCCGGCGGCCGTTATCAACTTTCTCAAACGCTGCTGGAGCTCAACGACTGGCTAAAGCTGCAAAAGAAACTCGAAGCCGCTTCAAAAAAATAAATCATCACGCTTATATAAACGGTAAGCATATGAAAACTCAGGATATCCACGATTCACGGATCCAGTCATTAAATGATGAAGAGTTGCGTCAGGGTGACTATGTGCTCTACTGGATGCAGCAATCGCAGCGCGCCGATTACAACCACGCCCTGGAATACGCGGTACAGCAGGCCAACCAAGTAGGGCAGGGGGTTTTGGTCGTTTTCGGCCTGATGGACAGTTATCCGGAAGCCAATTTGCGACATTACACCTTTATGCTGGAAGGACTTCAGGAAGTCCAAACAGCACTTGGCAAGCGCAGCATCAAAATGATTGTCAAAAAAGGCAATCCTGCTGATGTGGCTCTTGCAGCCGGTGAAAAAGCATCCATGATTGTGTGCGACCGCGGTTATCTCCGGCATCAACGCCAGTGGCGCAAAAAGGTCGCCAAAGACGCTGGCTGCCGGGTGGTCCAGGTCGAAAGTGATGTGGTTGTGCCGCTTGAGGTGGTCTCCGACAAAGCCGAGTATGCAGCCCGCACCATACGCCCCAAAATCCACAGGCATCTCAACAATTATCTGGTTGAATTCAAGACCACCAGAATAAAAAAATCATCACTGCAGCTACGGATCAAGGGCATCGATCTGAGCGATATCAATGCTGTTTTAAAGAAAATGTCGCTGGATCGAAGTGTCGGGCCGGTCAACCATTTATTTAGAGGCGGCTCCGCCGAGGCCCGCCAAATATTCGCCGATTTCTTACGTCAACGGTTCAAAACCTATGTTGAAAACCGCAATCAGCCCCAGACCGATGATGTCTCCCATATGAGCAAATATCTGCATTTCGGCCAGATATCGCCTCTCTATCTGGCACTACAGATCCTGAAAACCGATAGGGGTTTTAAAGATGCCCGGGAGGCATTTATCGAGGAGTTGATTGTGCGCCGCGAGCTGGCCATGAATTTTGTCTTTTACACCCCCCGATACGATTCATTCAAGTGTCTGCCGAACTGGGCGCAAAAGACCTTAAATGCGCATAAAAAGGACAAACGCGAGCATACCTATACGCGCCGTCAGCTGGAAAATGCCAAAACCCATGATGATTACTGGAATGCGGCCATGCGGGAGATGAAGGCAACCGGTTTCATGCACAACTACATGCGCATGTACTGGGGCAAAAAAATTCTGGAGTGGACAAAAACACCGGAGCAGGCCTTTGAAACAACCCTGGCCATCAATAATAAATACTTTCTGGACGGTCGCGACGCCAACTCGTACACCGGCGTGGCCTGGGTCTTCGGGGTTCACGACCGGGCCTGGGTCGAGCGGCCGATTTTCGGCAAAATCCGCTATATGGCCGCATCCGGACTGGAGCGCAAATGTGATATCCAGGCCTACGTCAAAAAGGTGGATGCCCTGGAAAAACAAGGCAGGAAATAAAATGCCCGCCTTGCTCCGTTAATGGCGGGCGGGCTCAGACCGTCTTTTTAGATACTGATATGAATATAAGGAGCGATACCGATGGCCGCCGATACGGTTTTAAGGCTGGTCCTGGGCGATCAGCTGAATGAAAAGCACTCCTGGTTCAAGAAAGAGGACAAAGCCGTTACCTATGTGATGATGGAAGTCCGTCAGGAAACCGATTATGTCAAGCACCACGTTCAAAAGGTACTGGCCTTTTTTGCCGCCATGCGCGCTTTTGCCGAAAAATTAGAAGAAAAAGGGCACGCCGTCGTTTACCTGCGGCTGGACGATCCGAAAAATAAGCAAACTATTGCTGACAATATCAAACGGCTGCTCAATAAAAAACAGTATGCGCGTTTCGAATATTTGCTGCCCGACGAACACCGCCTGGACGAAGCGCTGCGCAAGCTGGCCAAAGCGTTGCCGGTTTCCGGGGAGGCGGTTGATACCGAGCATTTTGTCACCCGGCGGGAGGATTTTAAGGATTTTTTTGACGGTAAAAAGCGCTATCTGATGGAATCTTTTTACCGCCAGATGCGCAAAAAACATGATATCCTGATGGATGGTGATAAGCCCCAGGGCGGTCGCTGGAATTTTGATGTGGAAAACCGCCGGCGCTATGACGGCCGGATTCCGATTCCTAAGCCCAAGCTGTTTCGCAACGACGTTACAAAGCTTCACAAAATGATTGAAAAAGCCGGGGTGAAGACCTTTGGCACGATCAAGCCCAAAAGTTTAATCTGGCCGATTAACCGATCCCAATCGCGTGCTTTGTTAAACGCCTTTCTGAAAGACGGGCTCAAAGAATTCGGTACCTATCAGGATGCCATGACCACCGAAAGCTGGTCATTGTTCCACGCACGCATTTCTTTTGCGCTCAACACAAAAATGCTGCACCCGCTGGAAGTTATCGAGGCCGCCGTGCGGACCTGGGAAAAGCAAAACCGCAGCATCAAAATTCAACAGATCGAAGGTTTTGTGCGCCAGATTCTGGGCTGGCGCGAGTATATGCGCGGCATCTACTGGACGCTGATGCCCAAACTGGGTCGCATGAATTTTTTCAATCACCGCGCCGCCCTGCCCGACTATTACTGGACGGCCGAGACCCAAATGCGATGCATGCAGGCTGCTATCGGCCAGTCGCTTGAACACGCCTATGCTCATCATATCCAGCGTTTGATGGTGACCGGCAATTTTGCCCTGCTGGCCGGCGTGCATCCCGACCAGGTCGAGGAATGGTATCTGGGCGTATACATCGATGCCATCCAATGGGTTGAGATGCCCAATACGCGCGCAATGAGCCAGTGGGCGGACGGGGGCCTGGTGGCCACCAAACCCTATGTGTCTTCTGCCAACTATATCAACAAAATGAGTGACTACTGCAGCCAGTGCAGCTACGATCGTCAGAAAGCTTACGGAGAATCTGCCTGCCCGTTCAACTGCCTGTTCTGGTATTTTTTTGACCGGCATCGCAAAAAACTGGAAAACAACCCCCGCATCGGCATGATGTACCGCACCTGGAATCGCAAAGACCCAGCAGAGCAGAAGCGCATACTCAAACAGGCCGAATCCTACAAAAAAAAATTAAACCAACTTTAAATTCTTGCAGCCGCTTTCCACGTTTGGCCTTTTCTCACCGATTAAAAGGCCTCAAACGAATGGCCTTTTTGCGCATCTCCGAATTGCGCTTTCCGGATTAATCATTAGTGTTAATCATTAGTGGTAATAGAACAAATGCTTTACTAATGTTAATAACCGTATATGGATAAAAGGGTTATAAATGAAAAAAATATCAGATGATGTTCTGGCCAGCATGGAATTTAGCGCGTCTTACCGGCACAACGGCATTCAACATACAGACTGTTACTACGGCCAACGAGTCAATTTGTGGCGGGATATCCTGCCCCCCCGAATCCGTGAGGATTTGCACGGCAAACAAACCGGCGATCAGGCCGTGTCGGAGGCCGGGCCCGGCACGTTGGTGGCGGCCAGAGATGAAAGCAGGATTTACCGAGTCCAGCAGCGGCAGATTACCCCGCTCTCCCCGCAGGCAGATCCGATTCAGCCGCGATTCGGCCGATTTTATCCCCTGGGAATTCTCAACAAAGTAGCGGGTGTCTACCCCAACAACATGACACCCTTTCGCTGTATATCTGCCAATGAAGACGCCATCGAGGCAGATGCAAATCATCCCTTAGCGGATAACGTCATTACGTTTGAAGCCACCATCAAAGACGTGCGTGAGAAATTTGAAGAACATGGCGGCACCAGCATCGACTGGGCGGAGACCGCCCTCAGCGGGCCGGGGATGCAGGCAAGAGTGAACGGGAGTCCCACCCATTTTTTTGCTGATGATCCTTTTCGCAGAGCGGACGAATGCCCCGACCGCAGATTCTATGAACAGCCGCGTCTGGTGCAACATATTGACACGACTGCCATTGACCTCATCAGCCGGCTTTACGGCAGACTGCTGCAGCCCGAAAGCAGGGTTTTGGATCTAATGAGTAGCTGGGTTTCTCATCTGCCGCCCGACCTTCCCTTAAAATCCGTTACCGGCCTCGGAATGAATAATGAAGAACTGCAGGCCAACAATCGGCTGTCCGATTATTGTGTTCACGACCTGAACGACAATTCGCACCTGCCCTTCGATGATAAGGCTTTTGATGCAGCGATCTGCACGGTTTCGGTGGAATATCTGGTCTGTCCATTCGAAGTTTTCCAAGAAATTAATCGGGTCCTCGCACCCGGTGGTGTTTTTATTGTCACGTTTTCCAACCGCTGGTTTCCTCCCAAAGCCATTCGCATCTGGTCTGAGTTGCACGAATTTGAACGCATGGGATTGGTTCTTGAATTCTTTTTAAAATCCGGTCAATATACAAATCTGCACACGTTTTCCATGCGCGGCCGGCCGCGACCGGCGGATGATAAATACGCCTCTCAGATTCTGTTTTCGGATCCGGTATACGCCGTATGGGGAACCACCCACCCATCTTAACGGTAACGTCATATAGCGGTAGCGAGGAGCGGGTTTATGTTGAAAGCAGGAGGTCATGGTAAAACGAGTATTGAAAGGCAAATGCGCAGGATTCCGCCTGTGGATGGAAAACGCTTCAAACGCCAGATCGAATTTATTCTGGAAGCAGATAAGCTAAAAAAGGTTGCCCGTCGCACCACATTGCTGGACGTTTCGCGCCGGGAAAATTCAGCCGAGCACTCCTGGCATATTGCATTGCTGGTGCTCATTTTATGCGAATATGCCGAAGACCAGAATTTAAATCTGCTCCGGGTAATCAAACTGTTATTGATTCATGATCTGGTAGAAATCGATGCGGGCGACACCTACTGCTATGACGAAGTGGGTAATCAGGATCAGCTACAGCGTGAAATCAGAGCGGCAGAGCGTATATTCAATATCCTGCCGGCAGACCAGGCCGATGCGCTCAGGGCACTATGGGATGAATATGAGGCCAGAGCAACACCGGAGTCAAAATTTGCCAATGCCGTAGATCGCGTGCAGCCGTTTTTACACAATTATTTCACCCGCGGCCACACCTGGCAAAAGCACGGTATCCGAAAAAGCCAGGTCGTTAAAAGAATGAAACCAGTTCATGAAGGTTCTCAAACGCTGTGGGAATACGTTTCAAGCCTCATCGATGATGCCGTCCAACAAGGGTTTCTGGCTCAATAATTCTCGATTGAGTTTTAGCTCAATCGAGAATTATTTGTCATCAGTCGCTGGTTATTCGTTAATTGGTTGTCGTCCTGGATGCCTGTTAACGATAACTATTTGTCGATTTATCCGGAGAGGTGATCATTAGACGCTCATAACGAATAACAAATAACAATTAACTGCTCAAAATGTCATGAACGTTGAAACCACTCAACCTGTTATCTACGCCAAAGGGTTAACGCGTGTGTACCAGCTGGGTGACAGCGAGGTCATCGGGATCAGCCAGGTCGACCTTGAGATTGCTGCCGGTGAGCTGGCGGTGCTTAAAGGCAACAGTGGTTCCGGAAAAAGTACGCTGCTTTCCTTGCTGGGAGGTCTGGATCGGCCTTCTGCAGGCGAATTAACGGTTGCCCGGCATGATTTAAACCATGCTAGCGACTACCAGTTGACCCACTTTCGCCGGCAGGTTGTCGGGATGGTATTTCAGTCCTTTAATTTGCTGCCCACGCTGAATGTTCTTGAAAATATCTGTTTGCCGGCGCTGTTGGCCGGTAAAACGATTGACGAGACGCGGCCCAAAGCCATGGAGCTGCTCGGCTGGCTGGAGATCGAAGACCGTTTGCATCATCTTCCGGCCCAGCTGTCCGGCGGCGAGATGCAGCGCACCGCCATTGCCAGGGCCCTCATCAATGATCCTGCCATTATCCTGGCCGATGAACCCACCGGAAATCTTGACAGTCGCAACGGACAGATCGTCATGGACTTGCTGGCTGAATTGAACCGAAAATGGAAACGGACCGTTTTGATTGCAACCCACAGTACACTTGCCGATCCATTGGCTTCAGTTAGCATTGGATTGAAAGACGGCATGATTACGAGCTTTGCATGAAAAATCTGTTGTTCTTCTTACGCCTCTTTATCTGGTTCAGCCTGCGCAATATGCGCCGGCACATGGGTCGTGCGGCCACAGTTCTTTTTGGAATTGCGCTGGGTGCGGCTGTTTTTACCAGTGTGCGCCTATCGGTCAACGCCTCGCTGGCGTCCTTTTCCAAAAGCATGGATTTAATTGCCGGACAGGCGGATTATGTGCTCACCCGGCCCGGGGGCCATGTTCCTGAACATCTGATAGCAACACTCCTGAAGCAGGAAATGATCCAAAGCGCCTCACCGGTTCTGTCAGCCTATACCCGCACCTCGCAGGAAGGAGCCGAGCCATTTTTGCTGATCGGGTTTGACCCAATTCTGGATCGTCCCTTGCGCCAATGGCGGGTTGATGACGCCAACGGTCAATCGGGCGCTGTCTGGCTGGATTTGTTAAAAGCGCCCTATACGCTTGTTCTGGGCAAACCACTGGACCAACAGTTAAATCGTGATGCCGGAGGCGCGCTGGTTTTGGAACATGCGCGCCAAAAAGCACGTTTTAAGGTATCAGGGATTTTAGAGCCCAGCGGGCTGGCACTGGCCGAGGGCGGACGAATTGCCTTGACCGACATTGCCACCTTCCAGGAGTTTACCGGATTGTTTGGCAAAGTTGATCGAATTGATCTGAAACTGGCGTCTCCGGCCAGCATAAAGGATCTGGCGGTTATTCAACAACTCTTACCTGAAGGTGTTCAATTGAATCCGCCGACGGCCCCCCGCGAAAGCGGGCAGATGATGATTCGGGCCTATCAGCTCAACCTTTCCATTTTGAGCTTTGCTTCGCTGTTTGTGGGGATGTTTCTGGTTTACAGCCTGGTGGCCCTGAATGCGGCCTCCCGGCGTCATGAACTGGCAGTTCTGAGGGCCACAGGTGCCTCAGCCTACCACGTTTTTTTTATTTTTTTAGCCGAAGGGGCTTTTATGGGAATTGCGGGCTGGCTGGTGGCCATTCCCCTCGGTAATTTTTTAATCAAATATCTGCTGCATGGTGTCAGTCAAACCATTTCCACCCTTTTTGTGCGTGTGCAAGTGGATACGCTTTCGCTCAGTGTTTTTGAAATTGTATTGAGCTTTGTCGTTACCGTTGGTATTTCGATTTTAGCGGCTTATCAACCCGCTCGGGAGGCCATGCAGGTATCCCCCAAAGAAGCGCTGGAAATTTCACATCTGGGGATGCAGCCGCGAATATCTCCCCGGCAGCTGGCTTTCGGCGGGCTGGGCTGCATCCTG
>JASFIG010000186.1:0-8709 GCA_050122795.1 Desulfobacterales bacterium | reverse complement strand
ACTTCAACTGCAAATGAACTCAACAGCGGAAGGTTTAGGGAAAGTACTGTTTCTGAAGGAACTCTGTATTCAGTATGGTAACTTATATCTTATTTAACGACATCAAATCAACGAAAATAAATGCCACCGGCGAAAAACCGATAACAGGTAACCTTGAAGCCTGCCTGTATGGTCGTCTTGTCCCGGCGTCCTGCGGGGTCGGCTTGTGGGGTCGAAGCCTTTAGGCGGAGCCCCAAGACCGTAAGGCGCCCGTCTTCTGCAGCAGCCTGCTACGGAGGATGGAAAGTCGGAAGCCCGAAGGGCGAGGTCCTAAACCGATGAACCCTGAACCGGATCGGTCTGCAGCAACTGATTGACGACCATTTGAAGCGCCACGGCATTGTCGGAAAAAATCCATTCCACACCGCGATTTAGCTCTCGAAACAAGCAATTCTTGGAGTTCACATAGCCGGTAGCCAGATTCTGCATGAAGGCTTTGTGTCTTTTAAGGCGCGAGCGCGTCAGCAGCACATAATGGCCGGCAATCCCGCTATAATTTTGCTCTATGGCCAGCTTGCTGAGCTGGAAAAAGTTAAAATGGGCAACCGGCAAAAATGTGTTCCGGGGGACGCAATCGATGACATTAAGCATCTGCGGCGTCATGGTCAGAAAATGATAATCTTCCGCTGGCTGCAAAGCGGCCAGCAACTCTGATAATATCCGGTTCTGGCGCGCCGGGTTCGGATACACCTCGGATTTGATCTCGATCATCAGATGCATCTTTTTACCAAATCTGGAGATGACTTCGGCCAACGTGGGGACCAAGGGGCATTCGGATTCAAGTTCAGCCAGGGTGGCCTGATGGATGTTGGTGTCGCTGCCGAATACCCGCCGCAGATTGATATCATGCAAAACCACCGGGTGTAGATCTTTGGTCCAGCGCAGATCAAGCTCGATTCCCCAGACACCGCCGGCGTTGGCCCGGTCAAATGCCGCCACTGTGTTTTCAAATGCGTCTTGATTATCGTAGTCCCCCCGGTGAGATATGAGCTTGCATTGCGCCAGGCGATCTCTGGCAGGTATGGACTGTGGCCAGCGGGCATAAAACTGGTCAAGCGTGCGGCGAATATAGATCTCTACGGTTGGAAAAATCCTCATTTTATAATCATCATGAACCTATGAACAGTACATTAAACCCCGTTCATAGTTCCAGAATCATTTTCAAAATTCAAGAAAATTCAGATGAACGTTGCTTAGCGGTATCGCGGATGGTTGACTTTGGTCAGCTTCTTCAAACTGAGTTTCTTCTGATGGCTGCTCGAACCCTTGGATATCGGTTCATCGGCAATCTGATTTTCCGTTTTGGTCAGACGCTTAAGGCTGACAAATTTGGAGCGATGCCTTTGGCCGTCTATGTCCGGAATCGGTACCCGGCTTGTCAAATAGCGCGAAAGTTCATCCACGGTTTTGACCTTTTCCGCCTCGGATAAATTCATTCCGGACCGGATACCAATCATCGCGATATCCGTTAGTGCCAACGGAATACCGCCCTCATGCTGCCGGGTAACGTGTTCATCGGACCATATCCTTTTCCCGGAACGGGTATCCCATACGGCTATGGATGCGCCCACTGCCATCTGAGAATAAAGGCCTGCGTATAACCGCTGATATTCAGTCACTTTGCCGACCACAACGGCATCACAACCCAGGATTCGCCCCAGCTGTCGGGCCGATTTTTGGGATAAGGTTGCATAGTGAGTCAGGTTATAGCGTTTTAGCTTTCGATCGACTTCATGCAGCTCGATATCTTTGTAAGGTTGTGCAGATAAATGGCTGTATAAGGTGGTCCGCACAAATTCGTCGATGTCCTCGGATTGGGTCTGATTACCGAAAGGCAAAATGGCAATTGATTTAGGAGGATTTCTAACAATGATTCGCCGGGCCTGATCGTCGTCATCTTTGACGAGTCCCAGATGCGTCCCGCAGCCGCTCAGTATGCTCAAACACACGACGATGACAACCCAGCCCGTCAGCCCCATTCTGATGCGTATCCCGGTAGCGAATTTAAACAATGCAGTCCTCCTTTTTGTGCATTTCCAGGCTTTTGCCAAAAAAAAAAGCTGTGCCACCTTTATCCGGTAACCAGCTTTGTGAGCTCGCTTTGGCAACCCGGCGATCCGCGTCCAGCGGACCCGTGGCTTTCCGTCACCCGATTACTCGGGTTTTGGCTTTATCGTGCGCAAATTTTGATGAACGTCTTTGATTCAGCTTGCGGAACACAAAGGGTGCAAAAACCGGGCCTAAAACGAGACAATTCAAAATAAATGATAACTCAATTAGTTATTGAAATCCATCATTTTATCGGGACCCGCAGATGACAAATATTGTCAGATTTTGTGACAAAATAACGCTCAACCAGCCGGTGTGGTCACGCACGGCCGACAGTGATCTGAAAATTATACTGAAACGTCTAAAAAAACCGTTTATTCGGTTAAAGCCTTTCTGGAAAATGCCGATAAAAAACATATACCTGAAGCGAACAATTTCATCATAATCCCTGCTGCATGCGGTCTACGCCGTAGAGGCCGCAATTAGACTGAGTGGTCAATGTTTAAATTAATTCAAAAATCGAATCCCAAAAAGTGCCACGAAACTCAGAAAACCAGTTTTCTGCTCGGGCGTTCAAAACAGTGTGACATTGTCATCAGTGACCCTAAAATTTCCGATGTACAGGCCAAGGTGGGCACAAAAGACAACCGCTATTTTATCAAAAACCTGGGCTCCGACAAAATTTCTGTAAACGGCCAGCCGACCGAGGGTCAGTTTATCAACAATGGAGACGAGCTGGCGCTTGGCAAATCAAAATTTGTCATTCAGGTGGCAGACAAAGAGCGGCCGGAATCCAAACGGACATCGATGGAAGATAAAACAATGGTGCTGGACACCGTCAGCGACGAAACGCTGGGACCGCGATTGGTGTGCACCACTGCTGCCGGAAAGAGCAAAATCATTCCCCTGAAGCGGGAAAAGCTGATTATCGGCAGATCAAACGAGGCCACCCTGAAATTGATGCACCCGTCGATCTCCCGCAAACATTGCGTTATTGAAAAGCAGGACGCGGGGTATTTCGCCCGAAATATCAGCACCACCAATCCCCTTTACCTAAATGATCAGGTGATATCCGAACAACGCCTGTATTCGGGAGATCAGCTCCGGATGGGAACGTTTTCGATCACCTTTATCTCTGATCAACCGACCGATGCCCGTCAAACAACCCAGAAAATTCTTACCTCCGCAAAACGATCAAACCGGAGTCTGTGGCTAACAGCAATGCTGGTCCTCACCTTTTCAGGATACCTGCTCTATATGCACGCCTATATGCCCTGGAAAGCCCAGCAAAAGCTTGCCGAGGTTGCCGGGCAAATCGAAGTGGGTGATTACATGCCGGCCCGGGAATCTCTCATAGAGCTGTTGCATACAGATCTGTCTGCGGAAAATGTCCAGACGGCCAAAGACATGCTGGCACAGATAACGCTGGCCATTACCCAAAAAAAAGCCGAAAAGGGAAATCTGAAGGAAGCCAAGGTATTCTTGAAAAATTACCTGGCGAAATACGGTCATGGTCAGGAGGCGGAAAAGCTATGGGATCGTCTGGATTATTACCGTCTAACCCTCGGTGAACAGCTCGAATCCGACAATCAACATCAATCTGCCCTGAGAGAATATTCCTCCATTCGGGAAGACAGTTTGTACTTTGAGGAAGCCCAAAAAGCCATACGACGCATCTGGTTGGCTTACCAGCAGAAAAACCGACAAAAACAAAACGTCGCCCAGTTGCTCAAAGAGGCCGAGACGCATTTTATGGCCAAGCGCTATCTCACGCCGGTTAATAAAAATGCCTTTTCCGTATACCAGGCTGTGCTTGCGCTCAACTCCAAGCATGAATTGGCGTTGCAGCGCATCGAACAGATGAAGACCTTTTACCGCGAACATGGTGAAGGCTATTACCAGAAACGCAACTGGTCCAAAGCCCTATTTTATTTTGAGCGCTACAGTATCATTGATCCCGAATCCAAAAAGATCAAAGCCAAGATAACAGCCTGCCGCCAAAAATTGGTGTCGGCCCAAAAAGGCGGCAGTGCCTCCGACACCCGCGGCGGAAAGCTGACGAAGCAAGAGGAAAAGAAAAAACGCGAAGAAATCCAGCGCCTTTTGGAAGAATCCGGAACCGAAAGTTCTCGGATTATGAAATATCTATTTGAAGAAAAAGAAGGCGAAAAAGATACCGACACCCCCTGGTAATTTTTATTATGAAAAATAAAGCGATTGCCTTTTTGACCATCATTTGTCTGGCAGCGGGCATAAACGCCTGTGCCCTCAAAAGTATGCTGAAGTCCGAGCTTGAGCCGGAAGTCCTGGAAAAGGACCGGCTTCCGGTCAAAGTTGCGATTGTGCCGTTTGTCAATCAGACATCCAATCCTGAGGCCGGTAGCATCGTCCGGAAAATGTTTTACAATTTCTTCAGTTCACTCAATTACCTGGATCTGGAGCCCTTCGTCGTTGACGATAATCTGAAAAGAAACGAAATGTACCAGGCAATCGTTTCAGGCAAGGCCGTTTCAGCTGCGCGGCTGGGACAATTGCTGGGGGTCGATGCAATCATCTTCGGTGAGGTTACCAGTTTGGGCAAGACATATGCGCTGGTGTATTCGGATAACGCTGCCGGACTCAAAGCCAGAATGGTGCGATGTGACTCGAATCGCGTCATCTGGGAACTTGAACACAGCATTCATATTCAGGATGGCGACGTACCGCTTAGCCTGACCGGACTGGCGGCAACCATCGTCAAGACAGCCATCACGCATCAAAAAGCCTCGCATCTTCAGGCCGCGGCCGAGTTGTGCATGCAAATGGTGGCAACCATCCCGGACCGCGAGGGTGTAACCGAGCCCCCTCCGAAAATCATTGCCTTGGTTCACAACGCAGGCGGCAAACTGATGCGTCCGGGGGATCTACTCAAAGTTGCCATGATCGGCGCAAAAGGCCAAAAGGCCAGCTGGAGTATTCCCCCGCTGGTGAAAAACCTGCCGTTAAAAGAAAAGGAACCGGGCGTCTACATCGGCGCCTATCGCATCCGCAGCAAAGATCGCCTGCCCCACGGGCGGATCATCGGATATCTGCAATCGAAGAACGGCATTGGCAGCCAGTGGGTGGACACGCTGGGACCCATTAAAGTAGGCACGCCCACAATACTGCCACCTAAAATCTCTAAAAACACAGTGCTGACCGCGGCTAAAAGTCCTTATCTGGTGGAGGATGCCCTTGTGGTTTTACCCGGAGCAAAGCTCACCGTGCGACCCGGCACGGTTATCTGGTTTTTGAATCTGGGGTTGATTGTGAAAGGCGAACTCCAGATCAACGGAACTAAAACCGAACCGGTGCGCCTGGCCAGTTTGGGCTCCGGCAGCTGGAAAGGCATATTTTTGGATAAAACCAAAAACGGCACCCATATCAACTACTGCCAGATTTCCGATGCCGAATACGGACTGAGGGTGACAGAAGCGACGGTCACGTTGCGAAATTGCCGCTTTCAAAACAATGTCTGGGGTATCGTTATCGACCAAAGCGAAGCTGAAATTCATCACACGCTCGTGCGCACCTCCGGCAAAGTTGGAATTGCGGCCCGGCAGGCGCAGCTGCTGGTCAAAAATTCGGTGATAACCGAAAATGGTGCCGGTGGATTTATTCTGGAAAAATCGAAGGCCAACATTGAACAAAACAATATTGTCAATAACGGAAACTGGGCGATTAAAGTTGCCGATACGGCCAGCAGAGTCAAAGCCCGACATAACTGGTGGGGCGTTGAGGATCCCGAACAGACCAAAATTGTCGGCCAGTTCAAAATCCGGCCGATCCTGGAAAAACCGATTGAATTTAAGATTGACAGCTAGTATCGTGTCCCGGAAATAACTTGTCATATTGTTCGGATCTCAGCCAGAAGATGCCTGCGCTCAAGCTGCCAGACGGGCATCTTGTTTTCCGGGACACGACACTAGTGCCTGTGCTAGCATGAGAAACTCAGCTCGTCGGGTCCGATCGTCACATGATTTTATTCATTGATTTGTACTTTTCGAGATACCACTCGGCCTTTTGCACATCATCCAAAGCCTGATAACACTGGGCGGTAAGGTAGATGCCCTCTTTCAGGTGTTGCAATTCTGACAGGTAAGACAGCGCGCTTTGATAGTCCGCCATGTTCATATAACTGACAGCCATACACAGATTCAGCTGTTCGTCCTTTGGAAACGCCTTAATGCCGGCGGTTAAAATTTGAATTGACTCATTGAAATCTTTGCGTTGCTGGTAGAGCATGCCCAGACCCCAATATGCCCGGGCATTGGTGCCGTATTCCAAAGAGTGCTGATACAGCTTTTCGGCAATCCGGTCCTTATGGGCGATGGCGTCAATACCCGCATAATCTCCCTTATGAAATGTGAGCGCCAGGCGCGAATAGAAATCGGCGTGCTGCGGGTATAAATCCGTTTTGTCGATGAGATCCAGGGCCTCGACAAATTCAGGCAGCTTTTCATAAAAAGCGCTTCTTAGTTTCTGACCGAAGGCCAGGATGAGATCCTTTGTAAGGGAGGGGTCGGTTTCAAAATACATGATATCTTCGATTCGGTTTAACCAGATATCATCGCTGATGTTTTCCCGTTTTTGGTAGTCATCATAAAGTGCCGTTCCCGGAAACAAATCCAGGATATAGAAAATGGCACTGAGCGGTTTAATGGCATTCATCAGCTCAATGGTTTGCTCAATGGTTTGCCAGCTTTCCTGAGGGCAGCCATAGATAAAATAAGCGCGTGCCATGATACCGTACCGCTGCGTCAGCTCAAATGCCTCACAGATCTGCTGCTGGCGAATGTGTTTTCCCAGCACTCTGCGTATTTTTTCAGAACCACTCTCCACACCGTAACTGATCTGAATACAGCCGGCTTTTCTCATCCAGTAAAGCATTTCGGCATTGATCATGTCGACCCGGGATATGGCCGCCCATTGAACATCCAGTTTTGCTTCAATCATTTTTTGGCATATGTCGACGACGCGCTTGGCATTAATGGTAAATGTGTCGTCGGAAATATAAAAAAATCGGGTTCCCTGTCTGGCCAGCAGAGAAAGCTGCTCGACAAAGTAGTTCGCTGAGTGAAATCGAACCTGCCGGCCCCAAAATTGGGGCGAGCCGCAAAAATCGCATTTGGCGGCACAACCGCGCGTCAACGAAACGTGCTGATAGCGGAAATATTGAGACGGTATCGGAAGTTCATCAAGGTCACATATGGGCTCGGCATCCTTATTTCGAATCACCCGTCCGTTTTTGCGATAGGCCAGCCCCTGGATTCTTTCAATCTTTTGTGTTTCGCCGGCATCGATGGATTGGATCAGATTCAAAAAAGAATACTCTCCCTCGCCGATAACCACAAAATCCACCTGGGGAAAATGGGTCAAAAAATGCTCCCATAAAAAGGTGGCGCCAATACCACCGAAAACAATTTTCACTTCTGGATTAACCTGTTTGGCAATCCGTGCAATATCGATTCCTCCCCAGCGATTGGCATGCAGGATGGATAACCCGATAACATCCGGATTTTTTTCTGTGAGCACGGATCTGATGTCCTGCGGGCTTGTGTTGATATTGTACCAGTTTAGAATCTCCACATCATACGAATATTTTTTGAGCAAAGCGGCAATATAGAAGACCCCCTGGGGCACCACACTGATATCTTCAAGGTGCAAGCGTTTCTCCAGAAAATTAGGATATATCAATAATATTTTCATCCTGATATTGTAACCCAACAATCACCTGACCGTTTCAGATGGATGGAAATGTTTTTTGCAAAATGGTGCACGAGAACAGGGGCAAAACCGGTGCGAAAGAACTTTGCAACGCATCATACTCGTGCTCGTCCTCGATCATATTATTTTTAAACCTGAAACCCACAATTGTCAAAACCTGCTTGAGACCGGAATGCAACGCAGAGCCGGGCGGTTTGACTTTTCAATTGCATTCTGTCATGGAAAGAAAATTTATGGGCATAAACGCATCGCATTTAGCTTTATACCGATTGTCATAATAATGTTCCGTATAAAGGATGTCGGCATAAGTGTTGTAGCAAAAAAATGTCCCGCAATCGGAACATTTTTTTGACAACCACTATAAATCCGCTATGAATGATCGGCCATACCATATCAGAGCAGTTATCTTTTTCTGGGAGGGTACGATTGTCCGGCAGGATCAACGGTCAATCAAAACGCTGAAGGCAACCATCGATTGCCCGCTGCACAAAACCGTGCTGGAATTTATACGAAGTCTTCCGGATGGGCCGGATAAAAATGACACCCTGCTGAAACTGGCCGCCCGGGAAAAAACTGCAGCGGCGCGCCCTGAGCTGCATCCTGCCGCCAGGGAAATCCTTGACTATTTGCTTGCAACGCACCTGCGGATCGGCATTATCAGCCACTCAGAGCGAGACACCATCCAGCGCAGTTTACAGGAGCTTGAGGCGATCGGTGAGAAGGATTTCGATTTTATCTTCAGCCGGGAAGAAATTGCATATCAAGGGCCGCCGAAGGAACTGATTGGACTGGCGGCTGAAAGGCTTAAGGTTCCAATCGAAAATATGGCAGTCATTTCAGCGAATGCTCCTGAAATTGAAAATGCCCGAAACCAGG
>JASFIG010000185.1:0-8715 GCA_050122795.1 Desulfobacterales bacterium | reverse complement strand
CGGCAGATGGCATTAATCCCCGCACCGCCGGCCAAAAAGGTCTGAACCATGGCGGGGGTAACCTCCTGGGGATAGGCGCTGACGCCCTCGGTTACCACCCCGTGATCCCCGGCCATTACCAGGATTGCCTTTTGGGTTATCCGGGGTTTAAGGGTCTGCTGGATACCGCACAACCGCTCCGCGATGTCATGCAGGCGCCCCAGCGCCCGGGCGGGCATCAACAGTTGGGCAGTTCGCTCCTGCGCTTTTATAATCCATTGCCGGTCAACCGGCTTAATCCCGTCAATAATATCCACCAGCTTCATCATTTTTTAATCACCTTCAAATTTTTACCACGAAAACACGAAAGGATAGAAACACGAAAAAAAAGCAAATTTGAAAGTAAGGTCATAGAAAATAGAATTTTAAAACTTTCGTGCTTTCTATTTTTCGTGCTTTCGTGGTTTAATTTCAAAAAAATCACTCAGTCTGACCCACGCCTGAAGATTCACCTTCTCTCCGAACCGCAAACCGTTGTCAAGTGAATTTTCTTGACTTGAGGCCGCTTTTCCCTTAAAGGAGGGTGTCAGGGAATAAGGTGCGCAAGCTTAATAGGGAATCCCGTTAAAACCGGGAGCGGTCCCGCCGCTGTAACCCCGCTCTTTTCACCTTTGCTGAAAAGAGAACCCATTTAGCCGCAGACGCCACTGTTTCGAATCATCGGGATGGGAAGGTTGCTAAATGGGCGGGGGAGCCAGAAGACCTGCCTTACCAGACAGCCTTGTATCGAGACCTGCGAAAAAGGCACTGCTTTGCCTGACATCGCAATCGGGTAAAAAAGCATCCTGCAAAGAGGTCTCATTCTGCGACGACAGAGACCAGGCAACACAAAAAAAGGGCCAAGTAAACTGGGTGCAACCCTTCAAGCATTTAAACAGCTTGAAGGGTTTTTTTGTTCCTGGGTCAGGCAACAAGTTGGGATGCAATGATTTTAACAAAGCGCTCAAAAATAATAGCGGGATCCATAGCGGCGATTATCGTTTGGCTGGCAAGCACACCGCCGCTTGTGGCCAAAACGGCCGAGGATCAGCTGGGGCGGGAAATTCAGATACCGGATGATCCGCAGCGGGTTGTGGCACTGGCGCCGAGTATTACCGAAATTATATTTGCTCTCGGACAACAAGACCGCTTGAAAGGCACCACCCAATTCAGTAACTATCCGGCTGAAGCAGCCAAATTGCCGAAAGTCGGCTCTTACGTGCGCCTCGATCTTGAGCGCATTGTTGCTCTGCACCCGGATCTTTGCATTGCCATTAAGGATGGCAATCCAAAAGAAACCATCGAGCGCCTGCAATCGCTGAACATACCGGTTTTCGCTGTAAACCCGCGTAACCTGGAAACCATGATGCAAACCATCCAAAAAGTAGGTGAAGTCCTCAATGCGTCTAAAAAAGCAAAAACGCTGGTGCAGGCGATGCGGGGCCGGATTCGGCGGGTGGATGCCCTGGTTGCGAGCGTCGAACAGCGGCCGCGCGTATTTATTCAGATTGGGATTTCGCCGATCATATCGGCCGGTACGAATACCTTTATTCATGAGCTCATTGTTCGGGCCGGCGGGATCAACGTTGCGACGGGTCAAAAAGCGTATCCGCATTTTAGCCGCGAGCAGGTATTGGCGCTGGCGCCCGATATTCTCATCATCACATCCATGAGTCGATCGGGGGCATTTGAGAAAGCCGAAGCCGATTGGCGTCGCCTCATCGATACTCCGGGCGGGCTGGGAAAACGCATTTACACCGTCGACTCGGACGTGTTTGATCGTCCGTCGCCGCGATTGTTGGACGCGCTTGAAACATTGACGCGCTTGCTTCATCCGGAGCTGTTTAAGGATGGGTCGTGAACTTAAATTTAAAGCATAATATCAGCCGACTCGTATGGATCTCTCTGATTTTGCTGGGGGTCCTATTGATCGCATTTTTTCTGGGACTGTCCATTGGCCCCACCCAGAGCGGGCTGCGATCGGCCCTGGCGGCCCTTTTTTCCCCCCGGGAATCCGATCCGGTCTTATACAGCATCGTCTGGGGCATACGGTTGCCCCGCGTCTTGCTGGCAACGATTGTAGGCGCCACGCTGTCTCTGGGGGGACTTGTCTTTCAGGCACTGCTGCGCAATCCGCTGGCAGAGCCTTTTATACTGGGGGTATCCGGTGGCTCGGCAATCGGCGCCATCATCGGTATATTGCTGGGTTTATCGCGATTTCCGGGAATTTGCTTTACCTCTTTTCTGGGAAGTTTGGGCACCCTGGCGTTGATTTTGATCATGTCGACCGGAAAATCGATCTTAAGAAAGGATGCCCTGCTACTGTCGGGTGTTATGGTCAATGCCTTTTGCTCGGCCATTATCATGTTTTTGGTTTCCATCACCCAGGATGCCCGATTGCATAACATCATTTTCTGGTTAATGGGGGACTTATCCGCTTCCGACCTGCCGCAGGTTGCCATCCTGGGTGCGATCCTGATTCCCTGTTTTGTTATCATATTTGTGTTTTCGCATGCCATGAACCTGCTGATGATGGGCAAAGATATGGCCCGTTCCATGGGCATCAACATAAAGGCCGTCACCCTTGTCCTGCTGATTGTGACCTCTTTTATGGTCAGCGCAACCGTCAGCTTCAGCGGCCTGGTGGGATTTGTGGGCCTGGTCATACCCCATTTATTGCGCCTGCTTCTGGGTCCCGATCATCGGATTTTGGTGCCGGCGTGTCTGTTTGGCGGAGCGGCCTATCTGGTGCTGTGTGATCTGCTGGCCAGAACCCTGCCGCAACAGGGTGAGATGCCGGTCGGGGTGATCACGGCTTTGATCGGCGCGCCGCTGTTTATCATTCTGTTAAAAAGGTCGCGAAAATGAAATCCGCTTTCGCCGTTAACAACCTGAGCTATGCCTACGGCAGCCAACCGGTTCTGCAGCGCCTGTCCTTCTCAATTGACCGGGGTGAAATTTTTATCATCATCGGGCCCAACGGGGCCGGCAAAACCACTTTGATCAAATTGATGGCCGGTATCATAAAACCCCAGAGCGGCCAGATTGACGTATTGCAAAAACCGATTGGCAGCTTCTCACAAAAAAAACTGGCGCAGGTGCTGGCCTATGTCCCTCAGGGCCTGCCGGTGGGTTTTCCATTTAGCGTGGAAGAGACGGTTTTGCTGGGGCGCGCCCCCCACCAGAAGGTGCTGGGCCTGGCCTCTGAAGAGGATCTGGAAATCGTGCGTCAAACAATGACATTTACCGAGGTCGACCCTCTTGCCCGGCGCAAGCTGGATCAGCTCAGCGGCGGCGAGCAGCAGCGTGTGTTAATCGCCCGGGCCCTCTGTCAGCAACCGCAGGTCATCCTGCTGGATGAACCCACCGCATCGCTGGATTTATCCCATCAAATCCGAATTATGGACCTGATGGAAAAGCTCAAAGCCGAAAAAGGGGTAACCGTGGTCATGGTTTCCCATGATGTCAATCTGGCATCCATGTATGCCGATCAGCTGCTGTTGCTCAAAGCAGGAAAAATCGTGCGCATGGGAACACCCCGTGCGGTTTTGAACTTCGAAACGCTGGAAGAAACGTATAATTGTCAGCTGCTGGTCGACAGCAGTCCGTTGGGAAATTTGCCGCGTGTGACGCTGGTGCCGCGTAAATTTTTAAAATCGTAAATCGCCTGACATTTGCCAGGCTATTGATCTTAACAACAAAAGGAGAAGTATGAATGAAGCGTTATGCCCGGGGTGTCCTGTTCGGCTTATTATTCGGAGTGATCGTATCGAATCCAGCCACGGCAGAGTCTGAAAAGGAAGCGTCAGTTCCCATCATGGATGAAACCGTCGTCACGGCTACCCGCACAGAGACGCCGGTCAGAGAATTGGGTGTTTCAACCACGGTCGTAACCGAAGCGGAAATTGAAGAGCGCCAGGCGGTCGATGCGCAGGACGTTTTACGCACGGTTCCCGGCTTCAACATTTCACGCACCGGCGGCCGGGGGGGGACAACGTCGCTTTTTCCGCGCGGCGGTGAAAATAACTTCACCAAGGTGCTCATCGACGGCGTCAGCGTCAATCTGGGGGGTGGCGATTTTAACTTCGGCGCGCTGCAGACCACAAATTTCGAGCGGGTTGAAATCGTCCGCGGGCCGCAAAGCGCCCTGTACGGATCGGATGCTATCGGCGGGGTCATTAATTTTATCACCAAACCCGGTGAAGGCCCGCCGTCGCTGCAGGCTTCAACTGCCAATGGCACCTACCTCAAAGGTGATAAAAATTACATTGGGGAGCACAGTGTCAGCTTCACGGGGGGTAATGAATGGATCGGGGCCAGCCTGGCATATGCCCGGATCGATGACAACGGCTATCTGGACGTCAACCACGACTACTGGAACAACACCTTCAGCGGGCGGGTGGATACGTTCCCAGCAGAGGATCTGAGTTTCACCCTCACCGGACGCTACGAAGACTCCAAATATAAATTTCCGACCGGCGATGCCGGAGACAAATTTTCCCCGCTGGATCCCAATCAGAACATAGAAAGAGATGACTGGGTTATCGGTATCAACGCACAATATCAGATGCTGTCGTGGCTCGAGCACAATGCCCTGCTGGGGTATCATTACAACGAAGAAGATTACAACGACCCGCAAGATCCCGTAGCGGACCCCTTTGGCGCTTTTTTCAGTGAAACCGAAGAAACCCGCTGGTCAATTGATTATCATTTTAATGTCCGCTATCCGGAAACCGAAACGCTAAGCTCGATCTTTACAGCCGGGTTTGAGTATTTTGATGAAGATTATGATCAAAAAACCCGTTCGATTTTTGGAGCATTTGACGTAAAGGGCTCCCTGCAGGAGGATCGCAACAACTGGGGGTGGTATGCACAGCAGCAACTGTCGTTATTTGATCGTTTGAATTTGACCGCCGGCGCCCGCTATGAGGATAATAACAAATTTGGCAATGAATTTGTTCCGCGCGGCTCGGTTGCTTATGCACTTCCTGACACCGGCACCGTATTGCGAGCTGCTGCCGGAAAGGGCTTTAAGACGCCCACGTTTACCGAACAGTTCGCCGAGGGCTTTGCCACCGGCAATCCGGATCTGGACCCGGAAAAATCCTACTCGTGGGAAGTGGGTGTCGACCAGGTGCTTTTCAATAACAAACTGGTATTCGGTGCCACCTACTTTTATCAGACCTTTGATGACCTGATCACATTCATAAACCGTCCGGACCCGGAACCGGATTTTGAAAACATTCAGGAAGCCGAAAGCCGGGGGATCGAGTTGATGCTGTTATGCACACCCGGCTACGGCTTTACCGTTGGCGGCAACTATACCTATCTGGATACCGAGGTAACCGATGACGGCGGTGTGGGAGGATTCAGCTCGCCTTTTGAGGAAGGCAAGGATCTTCTGCGCCGGCCGAATCACACGGCTTCAGGCTATATTAACTGGGCCTGGCAGGGATTCCAGATCCGCCTGGACGGCCTTTATGTGGGGGAGCGCGATGATCTTGATTTTCGTACCTTTCCGGCCAACCGGGTAACCCTGGATGAATATTTCCTCGTCGACCTGGCAACCTCCTATACGTTTGATCTGGATGATGAATATATCAAAGATTTTAAAATTTTTGCAAAGGTTCAAAACCTGTTTGACGAGCACTATGAGGAAGTATTTGGTTTTAGCCCGCCGGATCCCAGTTTTCGTGTCGGGCTGGCATTTAAACTGTAAACCGGGGGATCATACCAAATTTGAAACCATAGGAATCAAGGAGTAAAGACAATGTGGCATATTTTCGACAAAGGCGGTCCGGTCATGTACCCGCTGCTGGTCTGTTCAATTATCGCCTTGAGCGTGGTCATCGAACGGACCATTTTCTGGTTCAGGCTGGGCCTCCGGAGCCAACCCTCTCTGGTCGATGAAGTTTTGGAACTCTCACGTCAGGGAGATTGGGAATCCATCCGGAACAAGACCGTGCATGCCAAAGATTACATCATTAAAATTTTAATCAGCGGAATCCTGCACAGGGAATTTTCGATGATCAAGGCCATGGAGGCTGCGGCAGCCGATGAAATCAAACATATGCGGCGGTTTATGGGTATTTTGGACACCATGATCACCGTTGCCCCCCTGCTGGGAATTTTCGGAACGGTTCTGGGTATTATTTCATCCTTTGAAGCTTTGGGCTCGGCAGGCATCGAGCATCCGCAGGAAGTAACGATCGGTATTGCGCAGGCGCTGATCACCACTGCGGCCGGTCTGGGAATCGCCATTTTATCGGTATTCCCCTACAACTATTTTAATGCACGCGTTGAAAGTGCCGCCGTGCAAATTGAAAAATATGCCACCAGCCTGGAAATTGTGTACGAAAAGCTAACCCAAACCGAATGCTAAGATTAGACGGAGGCACAGCATGAAGGTCGAGTTACCGGTTCATAAAAAGGTTCGAATCGAAATGCTTCCTTTGATTGATATCGTTTTTCTGTTATTGGTATTTTTTATCTACGCCATGCTGTCCATGGCAGTTCACCGGGGATTACCGGTTGAATTGCCGTTTTCGGCCACAGCTGAAATCGATAAAAAATTGACGTTGTCGGTCACCGTCAAAGCGGATGAGACCATTTACGTGGATAAAGAGCGCGTTGCCCTGGCGGACCTCACCCGGGTGCTGCGAGACAAAGCCGGCGAATCCCGGGAATCCGGAGTGCTGATTTTTGCAGACCGCGCTTTGCCGTACCAGTTAATTTATAAGGTCCTGGATAAAATTCGCCAGGCCGGATTGAGCCGCATATCCCTGCAGGCCGAATTAGAGGAATCGATGTGAAACGTCTGCTGCCCGCCATCATATGTGCAATGGCATTGCATGCCGTCATTTTGAGCACCGACTTTAGCTGGCTGAAGCTGGGTCCCGGTCCGGCGCCGGCATCCAGGTCCCTGTCGATTACTCTCTCAGCAGATAAATTGCCCAAACGCGACGCGCGGACCCCGGCCGCAATCAGCGAGCTCGAAAAACGCTTTCAGCCGGATCTTCAGCACAAACCCGTAGAAAAGATCGTTGAGGCCCCTGCCGCCGCGCGACTCGAAAATAGCGCTCGAATCCAAAAACCGTCTCCAGCCGACACCCCCAAAAAACACCGTCAGAAGAAGAATCTGAAAGCGCTGTCCCGTAAAACCAAACCCGTTAAAGCCACAGAAGCAACCCGTGCGAAATCAAACAATACAAACGATGTTTCCCCTGCGGCCAGCGCTAAAATTTTCAGCCCGCTAAGCTCGGCCAATCAACTCAGCCGTGATCCGCATCCGGCAGAGACGGCCTCCATAAAAAAAAACCACCGGTTGGCCGACGAATATTCAGAATCAATGACTTCCGCAGCTGCCCTGACGGACAGACAAAGTGACAATAGCGCTTCCGCAACCGCCCTCATCATGGCCAAACCCCTGTACAGGCAAAATCCGGCGCCCGCATATCCGCGCAAAGCGCGCCGCATGGGATATGAAGGCATTGTCATGCTAAAAGTGCTGGTTGATGAAAACGGCCGCGTGGATGATCTAATGGTGCATGAATCCAGCGGTTATCCCATTTTGGATCTCACTGCCCTGGCGTCTGTCAGAAAGTGGCTGTTTGAGCCGGGATCCGAAGGGGGCGTCAAGAAAAAAATGTGGGTTCGAGTACCCATTCGTTTTGATTTAAGATAAGAGGGGGCGGGGCGTTTTTCTGTTATCGATCGCGGAATGAAATATCAGCGACTTCAGCGTGCAAACTCATGCTTAAGGGAGTGTAACGAAAGAACAGAATTCAAAAAGGTGCTTATGCGGGGATACATTCACGTCTATACCGGAAACGGAAAGGGCAAAACCACTGCAGCCCTGGGTCTGGCCATCCGGGCTGCCGGAGCGGGTCTCAAGGTCTACATTGCCCAGTTTGTGAAATCCGGCGAATACAGTGAAATTAAGGGACTAAAAAGCTTGGCAGATAAAATCACTGTCGAACAGTTTGGCTGTGGCCGATTCATCAAAGGTCAGCCATCGGTCGAAGATGTGAAAGCCGCCAACCGGGGGCTGGAGGCGGTAAAATCCGTATTGGCCGGCGGCGAGCATGCGGTGGTCATACTGGATGAAGCCACAGTCGCCGTCTCGCTGGGCCTTTTATCTGAAGAGGCGCTGATCGAAATGCTGGCATCAAAGCCGGAAGATGTCGAAATTATCATCACGGGAAGAGGAGCGACTCCAAACATCATGGCATTGGCCGATCTGGCCACCGAAATGACGGAAATAAAGCATTATTTTCAAAAGGGGGTTCAAGCACGCCTTGGTATCGAAAAGTAAATATCCCAACCCGGCCGGCTGTCTTGCCGTCCTGGGTACCGGCTCGGATGTCGGCAAGAGCATTGTTACCACGGCCTTATGCCGCCTGTTTGCCAACCGGGGTATACGGGTGGCACCGTTTAAAGCCCAGAATATGTCCAACAACTCCGGTGTGACACCCGAAGGGCTTGAAATGGGTCGTGCCCAGATCGTTCAGGCTGAAGCCGCTAAAATTTCGCCGCATGTCGATATGAATCCGGTGCTGCTCAAGCCCACTGCTGAAATCGGGTCTCAGATCGTGCTGCTGGGATCGGTAATTGAAGCCGGCAGGCCGGGGGGCGATCCTGCCGGCCATGAGCGGCTTTTCAAAAAAGCCTGCGATGCGCTCGTTCGGCTGCGTCAGG
>JASFIG010000184.1:0-8731 GCA_050122795.1 Desulfobacterales bacterium | reverse complement strand
TATTGGACCTGTGCCACCATTCCGATTCGATCCAGGGGCGACGGCTTGCTGCCGGTTCCCGGTTGGAACGGCGAATACGAGTGGCAGGGATATGTCCCCTTTGAAAACAGGCCCCATCTGATCAATCCGGCACAGGGCTACATTGCCACCGCCAATAACAAAGTCGCTTCCGGAAATTATCCGCATTTTATCAGCCATTACTGGGAGCCTGTCGACCGGATCACGCGCATCCACCAGTTATTGAACACATCGCAAAAACTGTCTGTTGATAAATTTAAGCAGATGCAGCAGGATGTTTTCAGCGGGCTGGCTTCCGAGGTGACACCTCTGATCGTGCAGGCACTGGAAAAGAGATCTGCCGAAACAGATCTTCTAAAAGCCCGGCAGATTCTGGCCGACTGGGATTATAAAATGGAAAAGGACAGTGTCGCGGCCTGCCTGTTTGAGATGACGTTTATACATCTGCTGGAAAGCATTTTTGAGGATGAGCTGGGCCCCGAGCTTTACCAGCAGTATTTGAAAACATCCGTTTTCCCGCCGCGGGCCATCCGTCAGCTGTTCCGAAACGGTGCTTCGACCTGGTTCGATGATGTCAACACCGCTGATACGGAATCCATGGAAGATATTATTGTGCGCAGCGTCGAGCAGACCATCGGGCGGCTCAAGGATGAATTCGGAGACGATCCGGCCGGTTGGCGCTGGGGCGATCGGCACACACTGACCTTTGAGCATCCCCTCGGCAAAAAGAAACCATTGGACCGGCTGTTTAACATCGGTCCGTTTCCGGTCGGCGGCAGCCGCGTGACCATCAATATGAAGCATTACTCATATGAAAAACCCTACAATGCCGTCTTTGGGGCTTCCTACCGCATGATCGTCGATTTTTCAAACATGAGCGTGGCCCAGCATGTGCTGCCCACCGGCGAATCCGGCCAGCTGGGCAGCCCTCACTACAAGGATCAACTCGATCTGTATCTCAACGGCCAATATCGCTCCGCCTGGCTCGAGCGCAGCGATGTCGAAAAACATGCCAAGGGGACCTTAACTTTAAAGCCAGCAAAATAGATTGAGCCCGCTCCGCACTCTAATCCCTGTCTTATACTTTATAGGTACGTTCTTTACTTATTAACTTTGGATAATATGACCGGCTTGATTGGAGTATTTTATGCATTCTCCAATTTTTATTAACGTTCTGTTAGGCAGTAAGTTAATAAGTAAAGAACGTCCCCTAAATAATGAATAGTCGGCGTTTGTTGCATATCGTTATTTATCGACGCTGATGATGATCATGGTCAGGTCGTCATGCTGGGTTGCATGGCCCACAAACGCATTTACCCGGTTGATAATTTCTTCCAGAAGTGAATCCGCATCCATGTCGTTTGCTTGCTGGACTGCATCCAGAAGTCGCCTGAACCCGAAAATTTCCTTCTTAGCGTTCATGGCCTCAACAATACCGTCCGTGTAAAGCAGTAACCGGTCACCCGGCGCGAGTTGCAGTTCGGTTTCCCGGTAGCGGGCATTCTTCATGATACCCAGAGGAAATGTGTCCCCTTCAGTGATTACCAGTTTGGCATCGCCGGTTTTAGCAGAATAATGGATCGGCTGGGTCTGCCCGGCGTTGCACAGTGTCAGTCTGCGGGTTGCAGAATTTAAGACCGCAAAAATCAATGCCACAAACATGCCGGGCGTGACGTCTTCTTTGAGTCTCAGGTTGGCACGCGTCATACTCTCACGAACGGTCAGCCCTTCTTCTGATAGAATGCGAAAAACACTGCGGGACGCCGACATAACCAGAGCTCCGGAGACACTTTTTCCGGTCACATCGCCGATGATCACACCTGTTTTATGATTATCCATGACAATGAAATCGTAAAAATCTCCGCCCACCTCTCTGGCCGGTGTTGAGCTGGCCGCAATCCGGTATCCTTTTATTTTAGGGCAGGTGGCCGGCAGCATACCTGCCTGAACGTCCCGGGCCCTGGAAAGGTCTCTTTCCATGCGCAGTTTTACCAGGGCTTCTTTAAACAGTCTGGAATGCTCAAAAGCCACAGCACCGACAAACGCAAGCGGCATCTGGACCCCTAATGGAATGATAATCGGATACCAGCTGCCGTTGCGCTCAAACAGGTACACTGCCGTGAGCAGATAAAAGACGCTCAACACCACTGCACCCAGGGCCCCGATTTTTAAGGCCGAAATTCGGCAGACAACGCCCATGAGAAGGCCCCACAGCAAAATAACCGCAATATGCAAGCCCAACCGAATCGGTCTCACCGGGCTGTCTTCTAATATATTGGCAAATGCGGTTGCCGCAATTTCAACGCCGCTGATAAATATGCCGTTTGCCTGTGAAAAGACGGTATAAAAGCTGTCTTTTCGATCTGCCAGCAAAACTTCCGACAGCCCCACAAACACAGCTTTTCCCTTAATGTCTACGGCTTTGTTTTTTGTTTTGCCGTCACTGATTTGTAGCGCCTCGTGAAAGGGAATAGTGGTCATTGTGCGGGGCGGACCATAATAATTGATAAAGCGCCGATTTGATCCGGCGTACATGTTTATAAGGGATTTTAGCAGTCGTCGCGTTTCCCCGTCGAAAGATGAATGCGCTAAAGCTGCGCGCATATTTTCGGCGATGAACGCATCGCTTTCAAAAATTTCTCGTATTTCCCTGATCAGTCTTTTTGAGGCTCCGGCTTGTTTGGCACTATCCTTTTCTTTGGGCAGTTTGGCAGCCTGTTGCGGGCTCACTTTTTCAATCAATCCGATAAAATCCTCGTACACCGGCAACGTAAAAAGCTGAAATGCCACCACCGGCAGGGTCGGCGATTCGCCGGCGCCGGTCTGAAAAGTCCAGTACCGGTTGACCTTGAAGGGTATTCTGGGCAAGGAAAAGGGTGCGGTGGCAACTGCCGCGCGGGTAAAAAGATCGATCGGTTTTACCGTTTTGACGATTTGATGCACACCGGCAGCAGACGCATCCGCGCCGGCAGCCGGCAGCTCTTTGGCGACCAGCGGCTCAGCCAGAACAACATTGTGCGCCATCTCAATGGCCTCTGCGAATAATGTATCATCTGCGGCCACACGGGGCTCGATGAAATGTAAGTCAAACGAGATGACTGCAGCACCTTCTCTCACCAGGTTTTCAATCAGACGGGCATGCAGGGAGCGCGGCCATTTATCGGGGTTATTGGGTAAGCCCAGATACTCGGAGGATTCCTTTTCGATGCTGACAACGAAAACCTCAGGCGGGGTCGGCCTGACGCCCCTGAGCCTGAACAACAAGCCCAGACCGGTGTTTTCCTCAACGTCAAGCGCGAAACGCAAAGGGCTGATCAACAGCCCTATGATCCCGATGAGAAAGCCCAAGATCAGCGCTTTAGATAGGCGGGACATCATCAAGCGACTCCCGGTTTCAAAACGATGTCGTAGAAAGAAGAGCTGAAAAAAAATTATGAATGGCTGATATATTCGCCAGCTGCGGCAGATACGGTTTCAACGTAAAACAAAAAGGGTACGCTTTTTCGATCAATGCTTAACAGGGGCGCTCCGATTCTTTTGAGCCGCTCCGATTTTTTGACGTGACGCCCAAAATAAAGGCAAGGCCGACGAGGACTTGCCTTTATTTCAATCTGCCAACTTGCAAAGGGCAACGCTTTTTGGGCGCCCTTTTTGTCTTTTTTTGCCTACTTCTGTCTAGATCGTTTACAATTGTATTGGCGTTCTTCCGGCCTGTCATTAGCCTCATCCCACCCTAAGGTTTCATGATTCGGAAGCGTGCATTCGATTATGGCCCAGGAATCCACTGTCCCGCGATTTTTATTTACCAAAGAAACCTGTGTCTGAAATTCACTGGGAACAAAATTCTTTGCCTCCAATCTCGGATCTCCGCATTGTGGATCCAGACTCCTTAATTCACTAGCTTTGAGTTCCGCAAAAGCAGGCACTACAACAGCCGTTTTAGTTCCAGTTTCAGTTTCAACTTCTTTGATATGCCCCGGTTTGACATCTACAGCAGAGTTCATTATACCGGTAAAAAGACCGGGTTTTGGTTCAACCCCTGGGATATTCGGATTTCTGTTTTTGCAAAAAACAATCCCCGGTATACCGGCACCTTCGATCCTATTGATCGTAAAATTCATAGACTTGTTTTGGATATTGCCAGGTTTGTCCGCGTTTAACTGAGCCCTGACGCTGCCTGACCAAAAAACGCATGTGCCCCCAATTTTGAAGATACATACCTTTGCGCTGGCCGTCGTGAAGGTAAACAAAACAACGATGGCGATCAACACCGGCGACCAAAAAACGAATGAGATTTTTTTCGACATGTTTCCTCCCTTCCCCCCTTGAGGTAAAAAACAGGAATATGGTTTTTGCATTTAATGTGCGGAACATCATAAAATGACTGCCTGTCCATTTTACCTATTTTCGGTCAGCACTAGAACATTCGTACTGGCGTTTTTCCGGCACACTATTCTCCTCATTCCATCCCAAAGGTTTCTTATCCTGGTCCGGAAGCGTGCACTCGACCTTTACCCTTTCTATGGGTGTCCCGGAACCGATGTCTTTCAACGTAATGGTTGCCTCAAAAATAAACGGGACAAAGTCAATGGCCTTTAAATCCGGATTTCCACAATACTCATCCAGCTTTCTTAATTGATTATCATCCAGTCTGGCGACAGGCGCTACAATGGCGCCATCTTGGCCTTCACATGTGTAGATATCTCCTGGCGTTATTCTCTCTGAGGCCCGCAACCAACCTTTAAAAACGCCCTCTGATTTTACTTCAACGAGTTTGGTACCCGGCTTTTGGCAATAAACAGTCCCGGGTAACCCATTGCGGCCATCTATTTCAAACCCCAAAGACGCCGGTCGCTTTTGGAAATTATCGGGCGCGCTTGCGGATAGTACACCCTTAACACTTCCTGACCAAAAAACGCAGGTACCCCCTATCTTAAATATACATACTTTGGCAACGGCCCCGCTGTAAGCAAATAGAATAAAGCTGGCAACCACCGCCGTAAAAAATAAAACTGATGACATTCTTTTTGGCATATTTTCCTCCTTTTATACCGTCGACGTTGAAACAAACAAGATCGAATTCTCATTTTCACTGCTTCACGATCAACTTTTCTCAATAGAAGTGCTTTGCTGAAACTCATGGGATCGCTATGGTGACTTTGCCAAAGATGACCCTGTCCGGCTGAAACAAGGTGTTTTCATCGTCTACTTCAAAATAATTGAAATTTTCATCAAATAAATTGTTTACGCCCAGCGTGATGAAACCGTAGCGTTTGGGCAGACGGTAATTGATTGCCGCATCGACCAGTACGAAGTCATCGTCGCCGCTTTGAAATGTGCCGCCTCCGCCGGCGATTCTCTCGAATCGTCCATCCTGATAGACATAGGTCCCCCTCAATGAAGCACTCAATCCAGAGGGATGAAAAAAATTAATCCCCAAAGGAAGCCGATGCGTATACATCCTTCTGATGCCATCGGTTAGGTCCTTGTCCCTTTTGTAGCGCTCGTATTGGTATTCAGCGCGCAGTGCCAGCCAATTGCTGGGCGTATAGAAAAGATAGGCGTAGCCCAGATATTCGTTCCAGTCCACTTCGATTTCATTTCCACTTACATCGGTAGCCGGCGTTTCAATGTCCCGGTATGAAAATTCCACGCCGCCGAATATCTTCGCAGAAAATTTTTGATCGATGGCGCCCCCAAAACGCCAGGCCTCCGTTCCATTAAAATCATCATAAAATTGGTTGAATCCGGCTACCTGGGTGGGCTCAAGGGTCTGATCCGTCACCAGCGTGCGCTTAAATACCCTAAATGCAGCCGCACGCAGGGTCGTATCAGTCCATGGCGACCAGATCACGCCCAATTTCGGATTAAACTTACTGTTATTGCCGACGTCAGGGCTATCTCCGCTGGTAAAATCGCCACTGGCACCGACCGTAAACGATAGATTGTTTATGGGCTTGATATATGAATATGCATAAACATTGGTTTGTTTTAGATCTTGGTCGATTAGGCTTGTATTCGGGCCAAAAATCGAAGTTACAGTCGTGTCAATTTCATCATCCAGATAAGCATGGCCCGCACCGACCGTAACATTAAAATAGTTCGAGCGGAACAAATATTGGGCCTCCCCGCTGTAGGAATCGACAGGCCTTTTAGAACGTATATCGGTAATGAAACCGGGCGCGGCAACGGGTTGCTTGTCTTTGACCCCAAAATCGGTGTCTTGATAGATAAAGGAACCGATAAGGACAGATGCCGGCGAAAAGGCGTGTCTCCCTCCCAAACGATAGGTTTTTCGGGTTTCTTCGTTTGTCTGACCGGAAAAAACGTCATCTTCAAAAAATCGCTGTACGAGATCACCATAATCATTGTCGCGGTATCGATATTCAGCCTGGATGCTTGTTTTGTGTGACAGTTCCAGCTGGCCGAAGATGTTAGCGATTTTATCTGTCTGGTCTGCGTTATCCCGCCAACCATCGGTATCAAAATAGGTGTAACCACTGCTGAAGGAAAATCTTTTGTAGATGCCGGAGGCAACGCCTTCACCCCCATATGTATCGTTTTCACCTGCAAGTCCGCTGCCCTGGGCGGCAAGGCGATTGCGGTTAAAAATGGGATTGAATTCGTTAAACGAAAGCGTCCCCGGGCCGCCGGTGCTGGTCAGAAATTGGTTACTTTCCGCCAGGCGCGGTTGAATGGGCGTGATGTTGATCGGCTGCAGCAGCTGGGACTGAAGCAACTCACTGACCCGTGCGATCTCGTGACGGGGTCGAATGGCATAAGAATCGGCCAGAAACCGGTGAGCTGAAAAGTTGGTTGGATCGGTGTTAACGGCCATCCAGCCTTCGAACAAGGCGCGTTGCTGGAAACCCAGATCACTGTAAATCCGTGCGAGCGCGGAACTGCGAGCCGCTAAGTCCGAATCCAGCAGAAGCCTGGAACGATAAACGGCGCGGTTATCATTCAGCTCCCGGGCTTTTTGCAGATTCTGCAACGCTTCCACCGGGCGGTTGGTCGTTTGTTTGGCAATGGCATCGTAAAACCAGGGAGTCGGGTCGTTGGGATCAAGCTCTTTGGCAATGGCATATTCGCGCTCATCCAGCCCAATTTGTTTTTTTTCGAAGTATACCTTGCCCAGGTAACTGCGGATCAGGGAATTGTTGGGGTCGAGGCTGGCGGCAATTTCAATTTCCCGGCCGCCGGCATCAAGATCGCCATCCCGAATTTTGGCCAGACCCAGTCCCAACCGCGAAAGGGGGTCGGCCTGATCAAGGGCGATTGCTTTTTCAAAGGCCTCCCGGGATGCGGCGGTTTGCACCTGGGTCAGATAGGCAAAACCCAAAACCATCTGGGTGCGTGAGAGGTTCTGTTCCAGCTCGACAGCCCTCTTGGCGGCGTCCAGGGCTTTGCCGATTCTACCGAATGAAGACCACAGCTCCGCCAGCCGGGACCAGGCCAGGGCATTGTCGGGGTCTAGCTTTAGCGCCTCTTGGATACTGTTGCGGGCGCCCTCCAGATCGAAGGCGGCCTGGCGGGCGTAGGACATAGCGATGCGGGCTGTTGCCGAGCGGGGGCCAGTTTCAACAGCCTTTTGAGCAGAATCAAGGGCCTTTTCTCTTTCGTTCTGTACGACAAATATAATGGCTTGAAGCGCGTAGGCATCACTGAAAGCGGGATCTAAACTCAGGGCCCGCTGGATATCGGCGCCGGCCTCATCCACACTGCCCACAGCCAGCAGTTGCGAAGCGCGATAGGCCAAAAAGCGCGGGTCACGCATATCTTCTCTGGGGGCTTCCCGGGGCGGAACAAACATAACCGGCAGGTAGTATAATGCCCAATGAACCGCATCCCGGGGACGCGCCACAACACGCCGTACAGGCGCTTTACCGGACTTTGCCACAGCCGATTGCCCGCTGGTCAGCGTGAGGCTTCCGGCCGCGTTGGAAGCCAGCACCTGGCCGTCAAAGATCGATAAAAAGGTCCTGTCTTCCTCAACCCTTATATAGCCTTCTGTTCCTTCCACACCGGCGTTTACAAAAAAGGTTATCACCTCCAGATTACGGCGAATGCGGCTGAAAAAATGAACCGCCCCCCTGGCCAGTTCGACAACAGAGGTTTTCTTTTGTTTGACACCGCCGAGAGTGATGGTGGTGTTTTGATCAAGGCGCAAAAGGGGTTGGTTCACCAGGGAAAGGGCGGCCCGGCTGTGCTCGTTTACGCGAATTTTATCACCGGGGCAATAGGTGTCATTTAAAGTGACGGGTTGCCATTGCGTCTCGCCGACTCTGCGTGCCTCCACGTTTCCCTGAACGGAAACCGCTTTAGCGACCCATTGCTCACAACTCGCCTCTAAAGTTGTGCAGGGAAGCAGCAAGGTTATAATCAAGACCGACAAAATGAGGCTGAGCCGGCATAAGAAGATACCATTCATTACCTGCCTCCTTTTTTTAGGAGCATCTTCAATCCCCCCACACAATGTAACCCCAGGAAATCGTTGGCTTGGTACGCTAAGGTATATTGAAACAAGAGCTGTTGAATTGATAATCTTCTATCGGATGCAAACGCGATTGAGATCTGGAAAAAAATTTAAGTACGATCGCTATCCGCTTCTGAATGGTGTGCAAGCCGGCTGTATCTTTTATTTAAGAACAAAAGCCTCCTTTTTAGGATTGAATAATCCCATCAGTGGCTTCGTGCGGTATTTTAAAGACGT
>JASFIG010000183.1:0-8736 GCA_050122795.1 Desulfobacterales bacterium | reverse complement strand
GGACCGGTATTAACATAAAGAACCGCCGTGGTACGTGAACCGTATGCCCGGTGGTGTGAGAGAGGGAGGCTGTGAGGCCTCCCCCTACTCGATTCCTGCGTAAATGCGGGATTCCAGTACATCCTCACCTGATTTAAGCATGTATTAAATATTGACTTTGAATCATAAATTGTGTGAACACATAAAGTCGTTAGATTCTTTAAAACTATTCTTATTTTGCTCCAAATCTCATCAGTATTACCCGATCAGCATCTTTCAAGCTAAATGCTTTGAAAATTTGGATGGAGCTTTTCAGCATTTAAATTGAAGATCATTTTATTAACAGGATTTCAGTTTGTTACTTTATTTCCCAGAGGAAGGAGGTTCAAAATGGCCCCAATCAGTATTGAAACCTTCAATGACAATGTCTCAATGATTGATTTTGAAATATCAGGGGTAAAACGTATTGGTGCTCTTTATTTGATTAAAGGAGATAAAAAGACCTGTCTTGTTGATTCGGGAACAAAAGAATCTGCCAAAAGAATAATCAAAGCACTCGATTCAGTTCAGCAGTTTCCTCCCGACATGATTATTTTAACCCATTCCCATTGGGATCACACTCAAGGTGCTCCTACATTTTGCAGGGAAGCCGAAAAAAGAGGGAAAAAAATAACTGTAATGGCATCTGAAAAAGCCATTTCAAATTTAGAAGACCAATCATGGAACAGCATTTTTGATGAAAAGCATAAATATGAAAATGTAATGGATGTTGAGCCTTTAAATGAGGGACAAATTGTCGATCTTGGTGGAATTGATTTGGAAATAAAGGATTTTTCCGGGCATTGTGCAGATGACATCGCATTGTACGATAAGAAGAACAAAACTATCTTTTTAGGAGATTCATTAGGATATAAATTTGAAAACTATCTAATATTTCCTCCCTTTATGCCTCCGTTTTGGAATAAAGATGGCTTCTATGCTGCCGCTGAAAAATTAAAGCAAATAGATTATGAAAAAATATACCTGGCCCACTATGGATGCCTTGAAGGAAAAGAAGCTCAAGATTTCCCCGATGAAACGACAGCAGCAATGGAAACCTGGTGGAATGTATTCGTTGAAGCAGAAAAAAAAGGAACGTTAGATGATGTAACCTATATGCGAGAAACTATTGTAAAGGAGGCGAGTATTGTGATGCCTGATTTGGAAATATCTAAAGCATCGATGAGGATTATGTTGTCGATAATAGATACAGGCCGAAAAATTATTGGGAAAAAGCCAATTGACGTTGGCGCTGTGCAGTTGGAAGGCTTTATTAACTGGCTAGTCAAAGGATATAAAGGAGCCACGCAATAGGTTTTTGGCTCAATGATTGTAGAATTAATGGATTAGGATAGGGGAATTTCAAATCCTTTCCATGTTAAAATCAGGGTATTTGACAAACGATGATACTTTGCAAATCCCCTTGGGGACGCAACCATTTAATTCAAACGGATATCGGCGCAGGCCGGTGTCCGTTTCTTCATTCAAATGAAGCGGTCCAGGACATTTTATCCTGAGTTTATCGAAGGACCCGCATTTTACGCGGGACAACAGGGGTTTACCTTACACAAAACCAACCGCCGATGGGTTGATTGTCAAATAACCGTATACTTCAAAAGCGTTGGAAGCAAACACCCAAAGGTCATCCAATCAATTTTGCCGAAAGATTGATTTTTGTACCGGCAAAAAGCCTTGAGATCGGGCATTTCTCCTTTGCTGTTTGAGCATATTGCGCAAATTTATCTGCATCCAGGCCGGGGACCTCTGCTTCACAGTTCAGGTCAATGCTGGTAATCTTGGGGCCATCGTCTTCTCCCAAATGAACCGAGGCAGATGTCTTTACGCTTGTCGGCGGGAACTTGTCTGCGCTTAAAATGGCTGCCAGGTACATCGAAAAGCATCCGGAATTCGCATTGACAGCAGTGGAAGTTTTGAGGGTTGTCAGATGAGTTGGCGCCCCCTTAATCTGTGAGGCGAAATACGGTTGTTCGGGATGTGCTGGGAATAGCTGATATCGGCTCATCTCGTTACTGAGGCCGACAAAGTTGACAAACGGGGTTGCATTGAGTATTTCATTATCATCGCGCTGATTGGATGGGAGGCCAATTGGGTCGCTACCCCGCCTTTTTTACGGTGATTTGGAAGAACAAAAATATAGAAAGACATCAAAGTTTTAACCGTTTCAACCATGAATGGAAATAAACCGGCAGAATCAACGAATATCCTGATCCTGGGTTTAGGCGGCATCGGCTATTATCTGGCCAAGCGCCTGGTGCATGAAGGCTATGCCATCACCACTATTGAGTCAGAGCGCGGAGTGATCCGACAAGCTGATGGAGTTTTAGATGCCCGCATGATCCAGGGCAATGCCATGAGCATTGAATGCTGGCGAGAGGCCGAGGCTGATAAGATGGATTATCTGATTGCGGTCACTGACAACGATGCGGTCAATATGATGGCTTGTTTGATTGCCGACCGCTTTGGCATAGCGCGCAAAATAGCCCGCGTCCGCTCTCTGGAGTGGGGTGGTGAAGACTCTTTTCTCAGCGCGGATGACTTAAAGATTGATCTGATCATTCACCCTGAGGAGCTGGCAGCCCAGGAAATATACAGGCTCATTAAGCTACGGGCCGGCAACGAGATCATCGATGTCGCCGCAGGTCAAATACAGGTCATGGCCACCCGCATTCATGAAAAATCGCCGCTGGCCTATCGCAAATTGAAAGATATCTCCAAAGAGCACCGTGAATTTCCGTTTCGGGTAGTTGCTGTTGCGCGGGGGATCACTACCTTGATTCCCGGTGGTGAGCACGAGCTGCTGCCTCAGGACCAGGCCTTTTTTATGGCCAGCAATGAAAACCTGCCCCGCCTGATGGGCCTGACGGGAGTTGAACAGCAAAAACGTCATCGGGTGATGGTACTGGGCGGTGGCCTGGTGGGGCGGCGCCTGGCGGAGCTGCTCGACAAAACGGTCGAGGTCAGACTGATCGAAAAAGATGAGCGCTCGGCCCAGGAGCTTTCTTTTGAACTATCGAATACCGAAGTATTGCATGGTGACGGGTCGGATTCGAATGTTTTGGTGTCAGCGGGACTGTTGGACATGGACACCTTTATCACGGCCACCGGTGAAAACGAAACCAATATTATGAGTTGCGTGCTGGCCAAGCACCTGATGAATTCACCCAACGGCAAATTACGTGGCAAGCAGGGCAAGTGTATTGCACTCGTCAACAAAGAAGACTATCTGGTGCTGGCAGCGACAATGGGATCCGATATTGCGCTAAACAAAAAAATACTGGCCGGCAACGAAATTCTAAAGTTCATTCGCCGGGGCGAATTGATCTCAGTGGCCCATCTGCACGGTTTTGATGCCGAAGTGGTTGAGATTGCCGCTGCTCCGGACTCGCCGATTACCCGCAAGCCCCTTTCTAAATTGGACCCTTCCTATTATGGTAAAATAATGATTGGCGCCATCTATCGTGATGGTGTCTGGCAGGTAGCCGTTGGTGACACCCACATTCAAAACAACGAACGGGTGATTGCGGTCTGTTTGTCACCGCAACTAAAAGACGTCCAGACATTATTTTCCGCCTGAACCGGATTTGTTGTTTCTGGATTAAAATTATTTAGTGTCCATCCATAAATGGTAGATTTTGGTTCAGGCCAAGACGATTGATAGGCTTTTCTTAGAATAAACGAAAGCTATTCCAAAAATAGTAGATTACGTTCCCCGCTTAAAAGCGGGATTTCACAACTGTTTTTATAATATTAATTGTGTTCAACAAAGCAAGGCGTCGATTTTGTTTGTAAGCGGAGCGTACACGTCGTGCGTGAGTATTGCAAACAAAATCGCAACGCAGGCATTGGACGTAAAATGCATTTTGGGGATAGCTTTTAGCGTTTCCAGAATGAGGGGTAGAACACAACAAGCGCTGAAAACATTTCCAATCTGCCCACCAGCATGTTCCAGGATAAGAACCATTTTCCCACATTCGAGATATGGGCGTAATTTTCGGACGGGCCTATTGCGCCGAATCCGGGGCCGATGTTCATCAGGGTTGCGATGACCGAACTCATGGCAGCCAGATAGTCCATTTGGTCAACGATCACCATGAAGCATCCCCCACCCAGCACCAGAAATATGTTAACGATAAAATAGCAGATGGCCAGATCGACGATTTGAGACTCGACCGGGCGCTGATTCAATCGGATCGACATCACCGCCATGGGTCGAAAAAAGATGCGCTTGATAGCTGCAACGCCAAATTTGCAGATGAGGACATAATGAACCACCTTGATGCCGCTGGTGGTCGACCCGGCGCAGGCACCAATGAAACAAACTGCAAAAAGAAACATCTGTGCGGCCTGGGGCCAAGTCTCGTAATCGGCTGTGGTGAATCCGGTGGTGGTCAGAATAGAGGTCACCTGGAAAGTTGCAAACCGGATTGAATCCATCAGGCTGCCGTAGGTATTTTCTTTCCACAGGATCCATGAGACCATGCCGCAAAAAAAAAGCATGAATCCCACATACCAGCGAAATTCAGTATTGATTCTGATGATGCGCCAATTTCCCAGCAGCATATGGTAAAAGAGCATGAACGTCATGCCGCCCAGGAACATGAATACGATGATCACCCAGTCAAAATAGGCATTGTCATAGTGTCCGATGCTGGCGTTCCAGGGCGAATAGCCGGATGTCGACACCGTGCCGAAAGAATGGCACAATGAATCAAAAAGCGACATTCCTCCCAGGCACAGAAAAAGAGTTTCGAGCAGGTTCAAACCCATATAGATCCCCCACAGCCAGATCATGGTATCCCGGTTGCGGGGTATGAATTTTTCCCGTGTGATCACCTGACCGGGACTGGACTCGGCCCGGAATAAGCGCAACCCCCCCATTCCGTGAGGCAGGAATATAACGGTCAGGGTCAAAAAGCCCATACCACCGAGTAAATGGGTCTGGCTGCGCCAGAACAATAACCCATGCGGGACCACTTCGATATCGGTCAGGATGGTCGCACCGCTGGTGGTGTAGCCGGACATCATTTCAAAGAAAGCATCAGTAAAAGCCGGAATCGATCCGTGGATCATAAATGGCAGACCCGAAATCGCGGAAATTAAAACCCATCCGAAAACGGCAATAAAATAACCGTCCTTGAGGTTCAGATTGTGATAGCGGCGAAAAAACCACCAGAATGGCACACCTATACCAATGGCAATCATACCGGTGATGGCAATGGCAAACAGGTCGTCTTCTTTGTAGTACAGCGAGCAGATGACCGGAAACACCATTGAGCATCCGGTAACGATCAATAACTTTCCCAGGACATTTGCGATGGAGGAATAATTCATTTCCGAATAAAATTAAAAATGGTGCAAAAAAAAGCCGCCGGAGAAGAAAACCCGGACCGCGGCGGTTTATGTCGAAACAGGACGATAAAACAAACTCAGCTGATCGCTCAGTGCGGTTTCATTTTTCTTTTTTCTTTTTGTTTTATGCGCTTCTTCCGTTTCTCTGATTCCGGGTAAAGATCCGGATAAAAATCCTTCCAGCGTTTAAGCAACCAGTTCCATTGTTCCGGGTTTTTACGGATCGCCTGCTCCACCCGGTCGGTGATTCGCTGAGTGTTGGTTCGTAAATCAAGCCTCAGGTCCTTGGTTCGCTGCATTTCGATTTCAGGCTCGATCTCCACGATCAAGGCCCCTTGTGCCGTGCGATGGCAGAAAGCGGGAATAATCGGGCTTTTACAACGAAGTCCAAGCAGGGCGGCTGCCGGCGTAGCTGTTGCCCGGCGCCCGAAAAAGCTGACCTCCACCCCATCGAATCTCCGGCTGATATCCATTAAAATTGCGACCATTGACCCCTGACGGAGGGTTTGTACCATTTCCGGCAACGCGCCCTTTTTGTAAATAATCTTGTTGCCAAAACGGGTGCGGATGCCATGAATCAGCCGGTTTAAACGGTCATTTCGTAATTTTTTGGCGACGCCGGCCATCTGTATTTCCAAAAAACAGGGGACAAATTGCCAGGCCATTTCATAATTTCCCAGATGGGCTGATACTAATATGATGCCTTTTTGCCGGCCAAGGGCTTCGGCAATGATTTTTGAGCCCTTTATATGAACTGTCGAGACAAGGTCTTGTTTCGAAAAACAGGCCATTTGAAGAAGTTCAACGATGGTAATTCCGAAATGCTGGAAGATGTGTCTCGACATTCGCTTAGCGATATCGGGTGACGAGTGAAGTCCGGAAAAATATAAATTACGCCTGACAATGCGTAGCTGGGGAATTGCGAGGTAAAACAATATATTTCCCAGCATTTTACCCCAAAACAGCAGGTAGGATTTGGGTATGCTTGCAATAAAACTCTCAAGCGCCTGGCGATTGGGAGTCAATCGGGAATTGATCTTAACCGTGGGTGTTTTGAGGTTTACCATTGGTTTTGATAGTTGGGACCAATTCAAACCTGGATCTGATCTTTATCCAGAATGCTGCTGGGAAATAGAACCCTGAGTAACAGAGAATGTTGTAAGTGTCAATTCATGATTTTAAAATAATTTCAGCGGTATGCCCCCCGGCGGTAGAGTTTCCAGAAGATCACGAGGGTTGCAACTAGCGGGTAGCGTTTGAGCTGTCGTGGCACTTCAACTTTTTCACCGGAGTGGCGTTCGATTTTCCAGAGGATATAGTCAACCCCGCCGCGAAAAGTCAACAAGCCCTTGAGCAGTCTCAGAACAGAGAGTAATTTACCCTGCCAGGACCGTACGGTCCAATTCAGCCGGCTCTTACGGCGAACACCGTCGGAAAAGGATGCCGTGTAGCGATATGTTCCATTGTTATTTTGAACATCGATGGGAAAAGACAGGCCGCTTATGGCCAAGCGGGTTAGCTGTTCGTAATAGCGTGGTGCGGCTTCATACAATTGCACCAATTTATGCGGCCGCTCAGCTCTAAGTTCGGCTCGATAGCTGAGTGTCCACCCCTTGCACCATAAATCGCGAGATGTAAAAGAAGACGGAATGCAGGGCAGCACCTGGGCAACGAAGCGCAGGACCGCCTGCACTAACGCAGATTGAATGGCCTGCTCAATTTGATCGTTGCGGGCATATATCAGACCGATCGGCTGGGCAAATCGTCCCCAGATATAAGAATGAAACCAACGGCCAGTTCCGGCTTTAAAATCATCCAGCGACAACACCGCATATTTGGCGCGCACCACGCGATCCTCAAAAGGCACCTCCATATAAAAAACATTGGGGGGTAGCAATTTGTTCAGAGCGGCCAGTAACCATCTGGATTCAATCAGGTGGTAGCGATCCACCAAAACGTACAGGTCAACCAAGCCACCGCGATCTTCACCGGTTCGCAGGCATGAGCCGTAAAACAAAATGGCATCAATCGCATTTGCATAATTGGCTAAAAGCGTTTCAGCCAATGCGTGAATCGCCGGTGAGGCCGGCTGGGACATCTGTTGGCGAATCGGATCTATCAGTTGTGTTTTAAAATCCATGATTATAGTTGCAGAAACGATGCCTGCCCGCCGTAACCAACCACTATCGGGCCAAGCCGACTATCAGCGTTATGGAGTTCACCATCTAAATTAAACCCGCTATCGAAGATGAGCCGGGCTTCATCGATATTGTGACTCACGTAGCCATTTCCGGGGCTAATGAGGCGGTTTTGCCGACCGCGTATCATCGATGGCAACGCCTGTAGAAAATGCCGGGGGTGAGCATCAATGGCTGTGTAATGCAGGGGTTTGGACTGAGAACCCCAGAAAGGAGACAGGCCCAAAAACAACCGCTGCAATGTTGTAATCAATACCATCAGATAATTTTGCTTTTCCGGAGTATTTTGATTCAAGCCAACCTGAATGGGCACTGATGAAACGACCTTGCGGTCTTTCAGCAACACCGCCCAACAAAACCGGGCCAGGGCGACACCGGCGCCAAATTCGCCGCGCACGCCTCGCGTGTGAACCTTTTGATGAAAAAACTGCGAAGCCTGATATATGGCCGCGGCACCAAAAAACATCCCATAAACCGGCATATTTTTTGATGGCACCTGAACTCTGAGAACCGGACGCTCTATGGTCCTGGCATTATCACTTTGGGTGCGCACCCAGCTGAACAGTCTTTCGAGCGCATTCAAACGCGATCCTTTTAATCCAACGTCACCTGCAATCATGCTGGTGGTGCCGGCTGAAGGCAACACCGCCAGAGCAGGCCGTATCTCAAAAATGCGGTGGTTAAAAATTGCCGTCAAGGCCGCCTGCACCGTACCGTCTCCGCCATTGATCGCCAGGACATTGACCTCACTGCGGGCGAAATCAGACAGGGCCTCAGTCACTTCTGATGGGGTTTGAACTTCACGTTGAGCCACTTCGGGCTGGGCGGCAGCCACTGCCCGAATTTTTTCGAAACCATTGCGGTTGCCGCCGCTCAGCGGATTGTTTAACAAACCCAAACGTAAGGTAGGCCTGGATGTCATAACGTGCAAAAGCGAGCTTTCAGATGAGTTATGTTTTGGTTACAGTCGGTTTGTGCAGTTAGCGAATCAGAGGATGCGCCCGGGTGCAGACCATATCGACAGTTCCTTTAGCCTGCCGGTGGTTCGACTCAAACCAGATGCCATTGCAAAAAGGTGTCCGCTATTATATACGTGAAATCGTATTTTTGTAAAGCAAGCTGCGAATCAAGTGGCTGAAACCTGCAGATT
>JASFIG010000182.1:0-8753 GCA_050122795.1 Desulfobacterales bacterium | reverse complement strand
GCGCAAACCTTTCCCCGCCGCCACGATGATTGCGTATACTTTAGAATGCATTATTTGATTTTGGGTTTTTGGATTTTTAGGCTGATATAATCTTACTAAGTTGCATCATCAGGTTTGCCGGTTATCCTTTTAGCCGGTTGAGCCCGTCTGAAAGACAGAGAAGGTGCGATTTTTTACCCGATAACGGGCTAACGGGCAACGGACACAACCCATTATTTTAGGTAACTTAACGCTTCGGGCAGCGGCACTCCCTTGCCCATGGTGTCTTCACCGTAATTTACGCTTGCAAGGATTTCGATATCCTTTAGGGTGCGCACGTCTCCTTCAAAGACGACCTGGTCAAGTTTTTCTTTTTGAATCTTGCCGCCGGCCCATTGAAGATCCAGGACACTGCTGGCATCGAACCGATCCGATCCGACGCAAAGCTCAACCTGTCCGCCATAATGCTGAACGATTTTGGCGACCAACAGGCAGGGCCGACTATGAAACCCGAGTTTAACCGGAACCCCCACCTTGACGGATGAACGCTCGATATTGACATTGAGAATTTTCTGGGCCAATTCAATGCCGCTGGTTAAAAAATGGCAGGCGTAAAATAAGCCGTAGTTTATCGTGCGATCCAGCAACGTCCTGGGGTTAACCAATTTGGACAAGCGCACCTGCACTTTTTTGTAGATCTTTTTATATCCGGCCTCATGCAGGTGGCGCTCATAAAAATGAAGCAATCGACCCTCCATTTGAAGAAGATGTAATACAACCGAAAAATATCCCCGTAACTGTTTTAGCTCTCGATTGCCGAATCTGAACCCACCGTGAATAACGTAAGTGTCAAATGAGGATTGCAGATTGTGCACCAGCATTTCATAGCGTCTGATTTCAACCTCATTGACTCTCTCGGGCACCAGGGTCAGGATTTCCTTGTATGGATAAGGGTCATAAAACTTAAGCTGATCAAAACTTTTAGCAATATTTAGAAATTCACTTGAAATTTTGACAATATTTTTTTTCTGCTGGTCTTTATCTGTATCATCAATATCATAATCAAGCATTTGACTGGTGACCACACTCGGAAAATCAGCTGCCGTGTATGCGGTTTCCGGCATTTTGATTTTAAGACGCTGAGCTTCTTTCAAAATAACCGGCGCCATTTTCATCAAAGCGTTGTTTAAAAAATCAAGTGTTGTTTCACCTTGCTCAGGGAAGTCACCAACATCCGCCAGATCATAAAACACAAGGCGATTGGATATATGTTTTTGGAAATTTGCCGCCAGACTCAGGTGCCGGACGGCAGCTGTCAATTCCCGGTAGAAATACCAGTTCGTATTATTTTTAGCACCATGGAAATCCAAAAAATCCTCCAGTAGCATCGAGGTCGAAATAAGGGTTGAATACAGTTTTTGCGTAAAATTATCCATGGCGCGGTCAACATCTGAAATGTAAACACAGCACTTTAAGTAATCATTCGAAAAAATGCGTATTTTTTCAGCAAATGCGTCCTCAACTGCCGATACTGCTGATGCGGTTTTTTTCATCGATAAATGCTATTCCCAAATTTATGAAGGAGGCCACAAGATAGAACACAGCCACAACTCAGTTGGCTTCAGCGAATTGCAACGGTGTTTTTATGCGATCGTTTTAGAAACAATAACGGCCAGAGTAGCCCGTAAGCCGAATTCTGTTCCCGGATCGGGTTACCCCTGCCGGGCAACGATCATTCATCTATGGATGCCGGTTACCCGACACCTCTTGCGACCTACCCGGGAGCTTGGGCGGGCAACCCTCGAACGCTCCCCTATTTGGTCTTGCACCGGGTGGGGTTTACCGAGCTTCCCCGGTCACCCGGGGAACTGGTGCGCTCTTACCGCACCATTTCACCCTTACCGGGAACCAGGCGAATTCGCCTGATCCCAGGCGGTATACTTTCTGTTGCACTTTCCTTCGCGTTGCCGCGACTCCATGTTATGGAGCACCCTGCCCTGCGGTGTTCGGACTTTCCTCCGGATTATGCTAAATCCAGCGATCGTTTAGCCTACTCTGACCGTTTTATCGTATCTTTCCAATAAATCAGTCGCTGGCACATCGGGCATTTTGTTAAATGATCGCCGCGCTGTAATTCGTTGTACATCTGCGGCGGGATGTTCATATGACAGCCCTGACAAACAGCATCTATGACAGCAATAATGGCCACAGCGTTACTCTGTGTTGATTTTACCTCATTGTACTGTTTAAGTAATGCGGTATCAATACCAGCGGAGATGGTTTTCCATTTTGCATCGAGATTTTCGAGTTGACGTTTGCCCTCTTCAGTTTCCTTGTGGATAAATTCCTTTTCACTGTTCATCTGTTTTTGAAGCTCTGAATATTCCGCCATTTTGGTTTTGAGCGCCTTTTCCGCTTCTTCAATGCGATCCAGAAATTCGATCATTTCATCTTCTAAATTTGAATTTTTCTTTTTAAGATCTTCAATTTCTTTTAACGACGATTGATATTCTTTGTTGGTTTTTACCGAGCTCAGCTTTGCTTCACTTTTTTTTATGCTGTCAAGGTTTAGACGAACATCTGTTTCGTAGTTACGATATTTTTGATTGAGCTCATTCACCACCGCCTGCTGTTCTTCAATGACCCGTTTAAAATCAATAAGCCTGCTGTCAAGCACCTCCAAACGCTGATCGACATTGTTTAACTTGGTTTGGAGGTTGTGGGTATCGATTTCGATTTGCTGCAGGTTAACCAAGGCTGTAATTTGTTCCTTCGTGATATTTCCCATCGTATCCATCCCTGCCTGCTAGGTGCTTTTATAAAAATCTAAAAGGGTCTTTTTCTATCGTGCATGCCTCAATTTTGGCGCTGATTCCCGCTTCAGAAATGAGTTCCTTCAACCGCTGCGCAAGCGCTTCGACCATGAGGTGCTCGGATGCAAAATGCCCGATATCGATGATCGCCCGGTGAGCGCTTTCAGCATCCCGCGCATTATGATAATGGATATCGCCACTGATATAGACATCAGCTTCAGATGATAAAAAAGCGGGCACCAGGCTCGAGCCGCTGCCGCTGCACAGTGCGACCCGCGATATTTTCATGTTGGGATCACCGGCGACTTTTACATATTTAAGCTTGAGCCTTTTCTTAACCATAGATATCAGTGCTTTTAAACTGCTGGGTCTGTTGAGTACGCCAATTCGCCCTATTCCATAAACCGCTTCTGCGGTCGCAGAAGAACGCACCTCTTCTTGGGCAGTCGCTTCAACTTTGATCGGTTGTAGTATTTCCAAATGCTGTATCCCCAACCGTTGTGCCAGGATGTCATTGACACCCTCGCTGACAATATCAAAATTGGTATGGGCTGCAAAGATGGCCAGCTTATGTTGAGCCGCCATCTGGATGATGGATCCGCCGGGCGTACCAAAGTCAATGGATTTTAACGGTCTGAAAATCAAAGGATGATGCGTAATTAAAAAGTCAACCTTATTTTTACAGGCTGCTTGGATCACTTCCGTAGCCGGATCCAATGCAATCCAGATACGCTGGACCGGCAGCTGGGGATCGCCGATCTGAAGTCCGACATTATCCCATTCCTCTGCCAGCCATGGCGGGACCAGGCGGTCCATAATTTCTATAATTTGTGCGACGGTGGCTTGCATGGCACCCCATTGTCTCGCGTTCAGGGTTTGGCCCTTTAAATCGGAATGCTGGAATTTTGGAATATTGGAAAAATGGGTTTTGAGATAGTGCGAAATTGGCGAAAAGAAAATTTTCGGTCAAAAAATCACGTTCAAATAGACGATATCCTCGAGAAACCCATTATTCCATCGTTCCTCTATTCCATTATTCCCTGATGAAAGTGAAACTCACTTCTTAGAATCCGGTGGCAAATAGGCAATTCATTGATGCTTCGGATAAACCGATGTCCTGAAACAAAAAAGGCGTGGTCAGAAAATCCCACGCCATTTGGAAACAACGCTGACCGCTCGCAGCTTCCAGCTTTATGGTTTTTTTTTGTCCGCGATTCTTTTGCATCGACCAACGAATAAAAGATTTGATCGTTTTATGGATTCATAATCGTTTTTTTCTATTTTAGACATATTCGGCGATTTAGGTATGGGCCCACCTGGGATCGAACCAGGGACCTACCGGTTATGAGCCGGTGGCTCTGCCAACTGAGCTATGGGCCCTGAGGGGATAGCGTTATCTAACGACAGCAAAATATTTTGTCAAGTTCAGCTTTCAATAAAATTTTTCAATTTACGACTTCGCGTTGGATGGCGCAATTTTCGGAGCGCCTTGGCTTCTATTTGTCGAATTCTTTCACGGGTAACCGCAAAATCCTGACCAACCTCTTCAAGCGTGTGGTCGGCTCTTTCGCCGATTCCAAACCGCATGCGCAGTACTTTTTCCTCACGGGGTGTAAGGGTGGCAAGCACTTTGCGGGTTTGTTCTGCCAGGTTCATGTTCACGGCTGCATCTGAGGGCAGCATGAACTTCTTGTCTTCTATAAAATCACCCAGATGGCTGTCTTCTTCCTCTCCAATCGGCGTTTCTAGGGAGATCGGTTCGCGGGCAATTTTTAATACCTTGCGAACTTTTTCAAGGGGGATCTCCATTTTCTCGGCGATTTCTTCTGGCGTGGGCTCCCGGCCCTGTTCCTGGACCAGATAGCGCGATGTGCGAATAAGTTTATTAATCGTTTCGATCATATGAACCGGTATCCGTATTGTTCTGGCCTGATCCGCTATGGCGCGTGTGATGGCTTGTCGGATCCACCAAGTGGCATAGGTACTGAATTTATATCCCCGCCGGTACTCAAACTTATCCACGGCTTTCATCAAACCGATGTTGCCTTCCTGAATAAGATCCAAAAATTGCAGTCCACGGTTGGTGTATTTTTTGGCAATGCTAACAACAAGTCGCAAATTGGCTTTGGTCAACTCACTTTTGGCCAATTTTGCTCGATAACGACCCTCTTCTACGGCTGACATAACGCGCTTAAGCGTCCGATTACCGGCTTTTAATTCTTTTTCCCGGATTGCGATATGTTCGATAATTTTCTTAAGTTCTTTATGCAGCAGGCCCAATTGCTCTTTTGGCAAATCACATCGCGGAGCAGCCCATTTTACGAATTTGGTTTTTGTGTTTAAATGCTCTTTGAGTTCAGAGACCGAAGTATCAACTATGCTGGCTCCTCGGCTAAGCATTTTGTTCATCTCATCAAACCACAAGATCTGGGCGCGAATATTTTCCTCAATATCATCGATAACATTGGCCTCAAGCCGCCAATCTTTCAAAAGATCAAAGATCCGATCGATTCGTTTGGAGACGTCTTGCTTGAGTTTTTTCTGCTCTTCTTGGTTTAGTTTGTTGGGAAACAATTTTTCTCGAATGTGTTTGTTTTCTTCATGGAGCTTGCGAATACTGCGTATCGTGGTTAAAAATTTTTCAGTTTGCGCCATTTCATCGATATAAGTGTCACCTTCATCAATGTCTCTGAGGACATTTTTAGGGCGCATATTTCCTTCAGCAATTTCCTCACCAAGAATGATAATGCTTTCCACCCCGGTTGTGGTTTCAAGCAGAGCATGTAATACTTCTTGCTCACCGGCCTCTATCTTCTTGGCAATCTCGACTTCTCCTTCTCGGCTCAAAAGCGTCACCAGGCCCATTTCACGGAGGTACATTTTAACAGGATCCGTAACCGTTCCAAAATCCGTGTCTCGAATTGCTTGACTGATCGGTTTCTTTTCTTTTTTCTTTTTCTTGCTAATTAGTTTCTTTTTCGTTTTTTCATCGACCACCTCAATCTCATTTTCATCGAACATAATGAGGGTTTCATCGATTTGTTCGGGAGACAGCAATTCCGAAGGCAGCAATTCATTGATTTCGTCATAGCTTAAAAAACCCTGTTTTTTGCCTTTGGCCAGCAGTTTCTTAATGGCTTTCTTTGTTTCATTTTTTGCTTTAGCAGCCTCTGCTTTGGTTTTTGGCGCCGCGGTCTTAGAAGTACGAGCCTTTACTTTCGTTTTCGGAGTCGCGGCTTTCGTCTTGCGAACCGCAGCTTTTGCCTTGGCTGTTGCAACTTTGCGCTTGGCTGCAGCGGCTTTGGTTCTCGTCGTGGTTGTTTTGGTTTTGGACACCGCTGCTTTGGACCTGGGCGTCGTCACTTTTGCCCTGGATGTTTTGGTTTTGCTCTTAGCGGTAGCGGCCCTGGCCCGAGCAGGCCTGGTTCTGCTTTTGGATGTTGCTGCTTTGGTTTTGCGCGCCGTCACTTTGGTTTTCGGCGTTGCAGTTTTCTTTTTGGAGGAGGCGCTTTTGGCCCTCGTCGAGGCTGATTTGGTTCTGGAACTTTTGGCCTTGGCTTCAGGTGAAGATGCTTTGGCTCCTGTTCGTGCCGTTTTGGTCCGGGGTGTCGTTTTTCTGGTTTTAGCGGTCTGGGCAGCACTTTTTCGTGCGGTCACTTTTTTGGCAGTGCGCTTGGCAGGCCCGCTTTTGGAACCCGTTTTACGGGTGGTTGTCCGTTTGACGGTCTTTTTTGCGGTTTCCTTTTTTGTAGCAGATTTTCTTGCCATACAATCATGCCCTCCGGAAAAATTCTTATAATCGATCCCGCTGGATCAGCGGTTATCAACTGTTGTTACAAAGCCTCAGTTTTGAGTACAGTACATCAGTGTTTGACGCCAAACCGCAAAATTGGCTATTGATCCAGTTCAATACCGTTTCGCGGTTCCTAAATGGGATTCACCTACCCCACGCTGAGTCCCGGTAAATATTTAATCTTATATAAAATCTATATGTTAAATGGGCATAGTCAAGCCCTAACAGGCATTTATTTGTTCAGTCCTTAAGCCGACTTCTGCTTTTGGCTGCGCATGGCCAGCTGTTGCTTTTTTTTTAGCAGTTCTGCGAGTGTTTCTTGATCGTTCCTGTTCTCAGCAGCTCTTATTTGATCAAGAATCTGTCGATCACGACGCCGCTGCCCGCTTTTGACGAATTGGGCAATCAGCTTCAAACACCCATTTTTTTCCCAAGACTCCTCGATCATTGCCAGTGAGGATATCAGTCTTTCAAATTCGGGCTTATTAATAAACAGTTCCGATATTTGCTTATCCGATGATATGCGACTTTCTAAGATGGTGGTGGCAATTGCATGCAAACGGGGGGTATCGATGTATTCAATAACGTCATATTTTCTAATTTCAGGCAGTATGGTGGGAAATTGCAGCATCATGGCGATAATTTGGCGTTCCAGTCGACTCCCTTCAGATTCCTCTAAATCCGCTCTTTTGCCTGTGCCTTTTGCCTCCTGCGACGCCGCACCTGCCCGAATCTCTTGTAAGATAATGTTTTCATCGATGCCGACGCGCTCTGCCAATTGTTTGACATACAAGGACCTGGCAACATGATCATTTATGGCGGCTAATGGACCTTTTAAATCTGCAACGACACGAATCTTCCCCTCGGTAGAGGGCCCATGTTTCGCAATGGATTGCTCTATCAAAAAGGACACGATTCCGGGCGCACGGGCTGCTGCTTTCTGAAAGGATTCCACTCCTTTTTCTCTTAAGTATGAATCCGGATCATGTCCGTCGGGCAACACCAGAATTTGGGTATCCGCTTTTTCCTCACGAAATACATCTCCCCGGCTGAAATCCACATGTTCCTGCCAAAAGATATCGATACAGCGCCTCGCAGATCGAATTCCGGCTTCATCAGAATCATAAACCAGAATCAGCCGGGAAACGTAGCGGCTCAACATTCGAACATGTTCAACCGTCAGCGCGGTCCCAAGCGTGGCAACCGCATTTTCAATACCGTGCTGATGGAGGGTCAGCAAATCGAGGTAGCCTTCGACGATAAAAATGCAATCCGTTGTTCGGCTTTTGTCTTTTGCCAGATATAACCCGTACAGGGACCGACTCTTGCTGTAAACCGGTGTTTCAGGAGAATTGAGGTACTTGGGCAACGCGTCATCCATCACCCGTCCGCCGAAGCCGATAACATTCTGATTTACATCAATAATCGGAAATACAATCCGGTCCCGAAAGCGATCATAATATCCCCGCGTGTCCTTTTTAGGCAAAATCAGTCCGGATCGTTCAACCTTTGCAAGCGGTACGCCGCTTTTGGAAAAATAATTAATGATATTATCCCAGCCCGACGGTGCATATCCGAGACGGAAGTGTTCGATAATTTCCGCTGACAGGCCTCTTTTTTTCAAATAGGTCATTGCCGATTTTCCGCTTGGACTGCGCAACAGGTTATGATGAAAATAATCCATCGCCTGCTGATTGATTTTCAACAAGCTTTCGCGTTCGCCCATGCGTTTTTTCTGTTCAGGCGTCAGGTGTTTTTTGGGAATATCGATACTGTATCTGCGGGCCAGTAACCGGGCTGCCTCCGGGAAAGCAAGTCCATCTTTTTTCATCAGAAAGCTGAATACATTGCCGCCTGTGCCACAACCAAAGCAGTAAAATATTTGTTTTTCGGGGCTAACGGTAAATGAGGGCGTTTTTTCAGAGTGAAACGGACACAATCCGACAAAATTCCTCCCTGTCTTTTTCAGATGCACAACCTCTGATATTACAGCGACAATATCGGCTGCATTTTTGATGTCTAGTATCTTATCTTCAGGGATAAATATTGCCAATAATTGCAGCCTCCATATTTATGGAACAGGGAGCAAATACACGGAAGGATCATAGATGGAATGAAGCGTTTCAAATGTCGCATTTTAACCGGTTTGCTAATTTGAATTGCCCTAA
>JASFIG010000181.1:0-8759 GCA_050122795.1 Desulfobacterales bacterium | reverse complement strand
CAAAGCTGTAATTGTTACCCGTCACATCGTTGAAGAATCGCTGTTCTCCTTCGCCTGTGCACCCCAGATAATCCTTTGTTCGACCGCTAACAAATTGCGGCCATTTGTGGTCACAATATAGCACGGATTGTTTCCAGAATCGGGTATAGCGTCTCTGCCAGGCTACCAGTTTGATCATATGATCCGAGTAGATGTTCTCATCACTGTAATCGAGCATCAACGGGTCTCCTTGGAAAGGAAACAGCTTGCTGCTAAAGGCGTTAACAACTGATTCGGCGGGTACCGGAACCTCCTTTCCGCGATCTTTGAAAGACTTGGCGTACCAAAATAGTAACGTAAATTCGTGTTCGTTACAGTCCCGATCGCCCAGGATCGTGCTGTATCCCCAGCAGACCTGACTTCTGGGATCGTAACCATGTTCGGGTAGTCCCCAGTACGGGTACAAAAGCAAACCGGTTTTCAGATCCTGCTCCACCCGCCCCCATCTTTGGGCTGCACGGTAAAATCCTTCGGCCATGTCGTCGCCGATGCCTTCTCGATTGCTGATCATTCCTACGAACTTCTCGGCAAATTCGACTGTACCCAGGCTGCTAAAATCAAGGTCGCAGTCGATTTTCCTGCCCGGGCCCAGCACGCCCTTTTCAGCCAGCGCTAAAATATAGGGCAGACCGCGCAAAGCTTCAAAGGCATTGACACCCTGTTTCTGCAGCAAATCCGTTGCGATGTAAGACGCATTCGTCTGCCTCCAGTGTTTCCTTTTGTCGGCCCAGGTGTAGAAAACCGTTTCGGCGCAGGTCGAATCGGTCCCCATTCCGGACGAATTCCTTTCCTGGCAACCGGCATGGCAGCCCACACATGCGTGAATGCGGGCGTTTTTGTCGCCCTTCCAGAAATAATTCAGCGGCCTTTCCTTGCCGCGTTGATGATCGACGTTGAAAGCGTATTCCTTGTTCGCCCAGATACGGGATTCCATCAAGCCGTTCGGATCCGAGACCTTGACGCTGCCCGTTCCGATAACGCTGATAGCTTTGAGGTTTTTCGATCCCCATACAGCACCGAATCCCCCTTGGCCCGAGGCGTTGGCGACGTCGTGAATAAGACAGGCGATCCGTCCCAGGTTCTCTCCGGCCGGGCCGATGGTGAGAACGGCCGGTTTCTGGGTTGTTCTGGCCTCCGAATCCTTTCCGCCGACTTTCATCCAGTCGCCAAAGGCTTGGCCTTCCATCACTTCAGCCCATATCTTCTCCTGGGTCTGCCAGGTATCCAAACCCCACAGATGCCCGGCGTCTTTAATCTGGACCTTGTCGTTTCTGATATCGATCCAGACCGGTTTGTCCGCTTTTCCCTCGACAACGATGCCGTCCCAGCCAGCGTATTTCAGCATGGGAGCAAACCTGCCCCCGAAATTGCTCCGGGTAAACCATTCGACGGGGGCAGATTGCACTCCGATTCCCTGCACTTCCGTTCGTGCGGAGGCACCAGGGACCAGGGTTCCGGATAAGGGAGACGTCATAATCGTAACGATGTTTGCGGGATCGAATCCACTGATGGCCTTGTTTTTTACCAGATCCCAAAAAATGGCCGAACCCATCCCATGCCCCCCGCCCCATTGTTGATATTTTTCGGTGTTTATGATCGAAATCTTGCCGGCGGTAAGATTCAGCCTCAGTATTTTACCCGTATATCCATACATAATATTGGCCTCATAGTAACTCGAAAGTCCTGAGTTCTTCCGTCCTTGCGAGGGGCGAGGCATGCGCGATGTGGCAATCCCAATTATAGCTTATGGTCAACGCTGGACGTTTCAACGGCTCGAGTATCCGAGATTCTCCCAGCCTTCTCCTCTCAGATTGACGTGGTATCCCTCGTTCCCTTCCTGAACGGGTATCTTTTTCGTGAACTGTATGGCGCCCAGCGGACATATTTCGATACAGGCCTGCAAACCGGCCGCCCCCCCTTTTCGTTTCCAGTGCGGGGTATCAGCGCAAAGGTCGCATTTTTGAGCGCGGTCCTCCTGAAAATTCCAGACGGCCCGGCTGGGATCGTAGGGGCAGGCTTCCACGCATTGCATGCAGCCGATGCATTTTTCAGCGTCGATTCTTCTGACGTTCCCATGCTCGACATCGACCGTCAGCGCTTCCTCGGGGCAGGCTTCCACGCAGGCGGGATCAACACATTGTCTGCACTGCTCTAGAGTCAAATCATCCGGAAATTTTCCAAACGGGTTCTGGATTATCTGTATCCTGGCCAGTGACAAATTTTCTTCTCCATCATGGACCAGTGAACAGGCAAGCATGCAAGACATACAACCTTGACATTTTTTCGTGTCGACCAGCAGATATCCCTCGGATACAGGGACTCCGGACTTTCCATCCTCCAACATTACCAGTGACTCCAACCTCTCCCCGGGATCACAACCCGCAACGCCGATCAAGACCACAACGCCTCCGGCCCTTTTTAAAAATGTCCGGCGAGATATTCCAATATCTGTTTTACGGGGTTTTTGACTTCCTTGATCTTTCATGGGGTATCCTATTAAATTGATCAAGTTTTAGAATGCAGATTTCGGACAAGAAGTGAATTATTGCTAATATTCTTTGGATCTTAGGGAATCTGTTTTTCAAAGTCAAGTGGTGGTGCCCATATTCTCACATTTAAGTTGGATATTATAAAATCATCTCCATACACCAACATTGTTCGGTGCTCCTGAATGGAGAATTAACGTTCGTAGGGTATCTGGAAGAACGATTTGCTATGGAAAACGATATCGCTCGGCTATTCTAATTTTCTGCAACGTCGTATGATCCGCCTGATCTTTTCCAGAAGGTCCAACCGTTCTTTCTTGGAAAGGTCAGCCAGCATGACCTCCAGCCACTGGTCTTTTTCATTTTCAATATTCTTGAGCGTTTTTTTTCCTTTGGGCGTAATTTCGAGTATGGTGACCCGCTCGTCAGTCGGGTCGGATTTTTTTATGATGAAACCATAACTTACCAGCCGCTTGGCGATGCCGGTGATATTGGCGCCCGCTACCAGCATGATCCGGCTGATTTCGCTCATTCTATTTTGGCCATTGGTTGATGCGTCCAAAACCCTGAGGACATTGTACTGAGAAAAGGACAGTCCATAGTTTCGAAATACTGTTGAATGGTACCTTTTGAACATTTCCGCCGTCCTGACGACGGCCATGAGGACTTTTTCATTATCGCTCAGGTCGCTTTTATAATTGTATTTGTTCATAATGGTTACATTTTTTACATCATTACGGCTAAAAAGTCAAATATCGATTAATTAATGTATTTACTATAAAAAATCATATAGAATGATATAATACATAACCTATCGATTTTAATTATTTTTAATTTATTATGCTCGTCTCTTGACCCAATGCCATTCGTCTTTGCCTGGTTATTCAAATTGTGATAGAGAGCGCATTGACATCGTTTTGGAATATGTTTCTAACCATCCAGAGATAAATAATAATCTAATAATTTTAATAATTTATATTGGTTCAGGCATGTTTAAAACGCGTTGGTATCATATCGCTATTTTTCAGTTGACAACCAATTAGTTAATACGTTAATAATCAACATATTAAATTTATACTCAACTGTCCAAATACGGTTGCTTCGACTCATGGCATAAGCTGGAGGGATCGGGAGTCCGATTCGGCTTCGGTTTCTCCATCTTAAAATTAAGGAGGATTGTATGGCGAAAGTCAGACAAGTAAAGACAGTTTGCCGGAATTGCCATGGCGGCTGTGGGGTTATCGCCCATGTCAGGGGCGGCAAGGTGGTAAAAGTGGAGGGAGATCCGGAGTCCCCCATCAGCCATGGCAGCATGTGCTCTAAGGGATTGGCCGTAACTCAAATGGCCTACCACCCGGACCGCATTCTGTACCCAATGAAAAAAATCGACGGCGACTGGCGACGGATATCCTGGGACGAGGCACTGGACACGGTAGCAGACAAGTTCAGGGAAGCCCAGGAAAAATATGGAGCAGAATCCATACTGCTTGGACAGGGCACGGGCCGAGATTTCGAAAGCCATTTTTCCAGGTTGGGAAACATGCTGGGAACACCCAACATGATTACCGCCGGCCATATGTGCTACCTGTCACGGATCGCCGCCACCCTGACCACCTGCGGTCGGCATCCGGCCATCGACTACGCGGGCAATCCCAAATGCATCGTCATGTGGGGCTGCAACCCGCTCTGGACCAACCCGGATGAATACAAAGGGGTCAGCTTTTGGCGGGCCTACCAAAAAGGGGCCAAGTTGATCGTCATTGACCCTCGAAAAGGGTTTCTGGCCAAAAGGGCAGATCTGTGGCTGCAGGTCAGGCCTGGCACGGACGCAGCCCTGGCCTTGGGCTTCCATAATGTCATTATTGAAGAGGAACTGTACGACAAGGGGTTTGTCTCCCGGTATATCCACGGCTGGGACCCGTTTGTCGAACGGGTCAAAAACGACTACCCCCTGGACCGGGTGGAGGAAATCACCTGGGTCGACCGCGATCTGATTCGCCAGGCGGCCCGATTGTACGCCACCACCAAACCGGCCGGCATCCACTGGGGTGTGCCCACGGAACAGAACATCAACTGCACTGATTTTACCCGGGCGGCCGTGGGGCTTATGGCCGCAACCGGAAACCTGGACGCTCCGGGCGGCAATGTATTCCACCAACCTCCCGGAACCCGCTCCATATCCGAATTCTCCAACCACAAGGCGCTGGCGCCCGAACAGCGGGCCAAGCAGCTTGGAGGCGACACATACAGGCTGGCCTCCAGGATGACCATCATCACCCCCAAGTGCGCCTGGGATGCGATATTGAAAGCGGAGCCCTATCCCATCAAGGTTGGCTACCTGGTCGGCACGAACCCCGTGGTTTCGCGCGCAAATGCCAGCGAAGTGTATGATGCATTGAAAAAGCTGGATTTTTTGGCTGTCTCCGACTTCTTTCTGACGCCCACCGCCGAACTGGCCGACGTCTTTTTACCGGCCGGCACCTGGCTGGAGCAGGACCATGTGGCTGACAACTGGAAGTTCCACGGGTATGTTCTGGCGCGACAAAAGGTCGTCGAAATCGGTGAATGCTGGCAGGATCACAAAATATTTATGGAGTTGGGGAAGCGCATGGGCCAGCAATGGTGGGACAGCGTCGAAGACGCCCTCGACTGGCTGCTGGAACCCACGGGTTTGAACTGGGAACAGTTCAAGGAAAAAGGCTATCTGAAAGGCGAGCGCAAGTTTTACAAATACGAAGAAAAGGGATTTTCGACGCCCACAAAAAAAGTGGAAATCTACTCCACCGTCCTGGAGAAGTGGGGGGCCGACCCGTTGCCCAAGTACACGGAAATCCCTGAAAGCCCGGTTTCCCAACCCAAATTGGCCGAAAAATATCCGTATATCCTCAACGCCGGATACAGGACCCCCACGTTTTTCCATTCCGCCAACCGGCAATTGCCCTGGCTAAGGGAGATCCGACCCGATCCCATCGTGGAGCTCCATCCCGAAGCGGCTGAAAAACATGACATTCGCGAAGGGGACTGGATCTGGATCGAGTCTCAACGCGGCCGGGCCAAATTGAGGGCCAAATTGAACACCGGAATATCTCCCAGGGTTGTTGTGGCTGAACACGGTTGGTGGTATCCCGAAGTCAGTACTCCTGATCGCGGATGGGACATTTCCAACATCAACATGCTGACGGACAATTCCCACGAGTCCATGGACCCGGTGATGGGGGCCACCAACCTCCGTGTCCTGTTATGTAACGTCAAACGCTGTGAAGACCAATAGGAGGAGCAGAATGGGAAAGCACGCCCTGATTATCAAAAAGATTGACTGCATGGGGTGCCATGCCTGCGAAGTGGCCTGCAAACAGGAACACGACTTGAAAGTCGGCCCCAGGCTTATACACGTTATAGAAAAAAGCCCGGATTTCATTCCGGTATACTGCCGCCAATGCGCCAAGCCGCCCTGCCGGGACGCCTGCCCGGTGGACGCCATTTCCAGGAATGAAAGTGGCATCGTCCTGATTGATAAAGATCTGTGCATCGGTTGTCGGGAATGCATTGATGCATGCCCTTTCGGGGCCATGCAGTACGAAGAAGACCTGGAAGTCGCGATAAAGTGCGACCTTTGCCTCGAAAGGCTGGAATTTGGGAAAAAGCCCGCCTGCCTGAGTGTCTGCCCAACCGGCTGCATCACCATGGGCGGCGAAAAAAGCGTGGCGGCGGTGTTTGAACGCTAAACGCTATTTACCGGAGCGTTGAGGTCTGAAAGCAAAATCACAAACCACAGCAGAAAGGGAGGGAGGCTGATATCATGAAAAAAGCATTGATTCTATCCGTTACATTTATCGCTTTCATCTGTTACGCCTTGTTTGCCGGTGTCGCCGATGCGGCCGCCGAAACCATCAACCTGAAATTCGCCACCGGTTTTTCACCGAAACATACCATGCAGACAAAAGTATTCGAACCCTGGGCTAAAAAAATCAGTGAAATGACCAATGGAAAAGTCACGGTGACGTTTTTTCCTGGCGGCGCTCTCGGGAAAATGCCGGACCACTATGACCTTGCGGAAAAAGGTATTGCGGATATTTCCTATACCCTGCAGGATTATACGCCCGGCCGGTTTCCATTGACATCGGTTTTCGAACTGCCGTTTATGATCACATCCGCTACCAAGACATCTGTTGCCATGTGGAAAACCTATGAACAATTTCCCGAGTTCCAGAAGGAATACGGTAAAGTCAAGCTCCTGGCGCTTTTCTGCCACCCGTCTGGAGGATTCAATACCGTTAAAAAGCCTGTAAAGTCCATTGAGGACTTGAAAGGGTTGAAGTTCAGAACCGCCAGTCCGCACGTGACCGAAGCGCTGAAAATGTTTGGAGCCGTTCCCGTCAACATGCCGATCACCGAGACTTATACGGCCCTGGAAAGAGGGGTCGTCGAAGGAACCGTGCTGCCATGGGAGGGCAATTTCGTGTTCAAGCTGGCGGAGCTGCTGCAATACGGCACTGAAACCGAGTTTTACACCATGAGCATGATGGTGGTGATGAATAAGAGAAAATGGCAATCCCTGACCGAGGACGTAAAGAAGGCCATCGATGAAACCACGGGACTGGTGATGTCCCGTGAAGCCGGCAGGGTCTTCGATGACACCAATGTCCCGATGAGAAATCTCTGCATCAAAAAAGGCATGGAGGTTCTTCAACTGCCGGCGAGTGAAAAGGAAAATCTGAAAAGCATCACCATGCCCCTCAGGGATCAATGGGTCAAGGACATGACCGCCCGGGGGCTTCCGGGCCAGGCTGTACTGGATGCCGCCGTCGCCCAGACCACCGAGTAGCCGATACCGGAAGCCGGATGGACTTGAAACACATCGACAAAAAACTGGCCTGGTTCAGCTCCGCATTGTCTTACGTGGGCGCTTTTGCCCTGTTTACGATGATGTGCCTGACCACCGTGGACGTGGTGGGGCGTTATCTTTTCAACCGCCCCATCACGGGAGTATTCGAACTGACCGAATACCTGGTCCTGATTCTCATATTTTCCTTCATCGGGTATACCCAATCGCAAAAGGGACATGTCGCCGTAGACATCCTGTTGCCCGCATTGCCTCCGAGACTGAAAAAGTTGATCGATGTGGCCAATCATCTGGTCTGCCTGGCACTGATGGTACTGATCACCTGGATGGGAGTGGAAAAAGCGCTGGAGTTGAAGGCGGTGGGGGAGGCTTCACCCAATCTTCATATTCCTGCCTATCCTTTCGTATTCTATCTCGTGCTGGGCTGTTTCGTCATGTGTATCGAACTGTTTAGATCCATTATTCAGTTGATTTTTTCGGCAAAGGGGAGGAATTGTCTTGAGCCCTGAGATCGTCGGATTAGCCGGGATCGCCTGTCTGGTGATTCTCCTTGCCCTGGGGATGTACATCGGCATGGCAATGGCCTTGATCGGATTTCTGGGTCTATGCATTTTGGTCGGTGTTGAAGCCGGTGTCCACATTCTGGGCATCACCCCTCTGGCCGAGGGCTCCTCCTACACCCTGAGCGTCATACCGCTGTTTGTGCTCATGGGCCAATTTGCGTTTATTTCCGGAATCAGTACGGACATCTACCGGACGGTATATGCCTGGATGGGGCATTTCCGGGGTGGATTGGCCATGGCGACGGTCATGGCCTGTGCCGGTTTCGCGGCAGTATGCGGGTCTTCCCTGGCAACGGGTGCGACAATGGGCATGGTGGCGATTCCCGAAATGGATAAATACAAATACGACCCGAGGCTCTCGACCGGTTGCGTGGCCGCCGGCGGGACATTGGGCATACTGATCCCTCCGAGTATCGGCTTTATCATTTACGGCATCCTGACCGAGGAATCCATCGGCAAGCTTTTCATGGCAGGCTTTTTGCCCGGTATGCTTCTTGCCGGGCTGTTTATCATCGCCATTTACATCCAGTGCTCTCTGCGCCCGCAAATGGGTCCCCCCGGGCAACACACCAACTGGAAAACCAAGTTCAAGTCTCTTGGGGGCACCTGGGGGATGCTATTATTGTTTTGTGTTGTGATGGGGGGAATTTACTTTGGAATTTTCACACCCACCGAAGCCGCTGGTTTCGGCGCTTTTGGCGCCTTTCTCTTTGCTCTTTTCAAAAGAAAACTGAGCATGCACAGCCTTATAAGGTGCCTTCTGGACACGGGAAAAACAACGGCAATGATTTTTTTTATCATCATCGGCGCTAATATCTTTTCAACATT
>JASFIG010000180.1:0-8808 GCA_050122795.1 Desulfobacterales bacterium | reverse complement strand
AGATGCCAGTCGAAAACCGGACCCGCATCTATATATACAAAGACGACCCTTGATCAAGGTTCATTAGCAGAAGTTGTATGGCTTTATCACCATCACCAAATATTATTTCAGTATATCAAATTTTTTCAAATAAATACAGGTGTTAGTATGCGTTCCGGATTCAGGGTTCTGCGTTCGAAAGTTAAGGTATATGCGGCTGGCCTCTTGTAACTGGATTTTGGCTGTTGGCTTTTGCCTTCCGGTTTCCGGCAAGTGGTCACTGGCTCCAATCTTCTGCCAGTAGCAAGCAGCGAGCAGCCAGCGGCAAACCCTTGAACCTTGAACTCTGTGTGCCACGCCGTGGTCCGAAGGGCGACTGCGGAAATCTTTGAACCCTTGAACTTTTGAGCGTGAATTTTAGTTCATACAAATATAGCAAAATGCAAATGTCTATATAGATATATAGATATAGTAACTAATGAGTAATTCGAATCCAATTTGTGTAAGTAAAAAACAACATATGGTTATACCCGGAGGTCTAATTTTTGAGTCAGTTTTTATCACTCAACGGGAAGGGCTTTCTATTAAAGAAGGTTTTGCTGTGATTTAAAAATCGTTGTAAAATACCGATATACATGCGTTTATAAGAAATTTGTGATGACAATGAATTGACGATATGCGCTTAACAACTTCTACCAAAAATGATAATCATTCAGTGCATCTAATCTGCTTTAGCGACGTGTTTAAAATCATACAAACTAGTTATAAAAAAACATAACATAAGGATTCGATTACTAGTCAAAATATCGTATTAACGGGTTGTTCAAAACTTTTTTTTAATATTTTTTTTCACAGCAGCATTCTTTTTAATCCGCTCTAATTTATAGGTTTTTTAATTTTTTTTATCCAGCAGTGTTCATCTGCCAGCACCTGTTTTTGCTTTAAAAAGCAAGATTGGCATTTTTTTTGCTGATATAAGCGCGGCTGTATGCAATGCCGGAAAGCATTGGGGGAAGCTCGAAAAGGCAAACCATCCGGGAGGATGGGACGCAAAGCCACTGGCCTTACACCCTGAAGGGTGAAGGCGGCAGGGCTGCCGGGCGAGAACGGCACCGACACTGTGTGCATCTCGGTCGGTTTTAGATGTATCTCAGAGGAGGTGTTGGAGTGAAGCGTTTATTTTTAATTCCCTTGCTAATCATTTCATGCGTGGTGCCTTTATCCGCTGCGAACGCAGCGTCCGTTGGCCTGGAATGGGACCCTAATTCTGAACCCGAGTTGGCTGGCTACAAAATTTACTGGGGCACCTCCAGCGGCAATTATACCTCCAGCAAGGATGTGGGCAAAACAACTACCTGCACGATTGGCAATCTGGAAGAGGGTAAAATCCATTATTTTGCTGTAACTGCCTACGACAGCCAACACAAAGAGAGTGAATTTTCCAATGAAGTAACCTTCACTGTGCCGCACCTCGACGACGACGGCGACGGAATCCCGAACGATGATGACAACTGTATAGACATTCCTAACGCAAACCAAGCAGATAATGATGGTGATGGCGATGGCGATGTTTGTGATGATGATGACGACAACGACCAGATGCCGGATGCCTGGGAGCTTCAATTCGGTTTTGATCCGCTAACCGATGACGCTGCAGAAGATCCCGATGGCGATGGTCTCAGCAACCTGGAAGAGTATTTGGCCAACAGCGATCCGTTGGTTCCACAGGACAATGTTAAGCCGGATACGCCTACACTGTCCGCCCCGGCCGATGAGCAATTAGTGGAGTTAACCCCATTTCTTAAAACGAATGCATTCCAGGATCCCAACGTCGGTGATTTTCACTCGGCAACAGAGTGGCAGATCTTCAGGAAATCCGATAATGTCTGTGTGTTTGAAATAACCAGCGAATATTCGTTGACCGAATTACAGATACCCAAACTGATTTTAGATGACAACACAAGCTATAGCTGGAAGGCCAGGCAGTATGACAACCACGGAACACCCTCAGAATGGTCTAGCAGCAGATCTTTCACGACCCTTGACGATGCTAGTGACAGCAACAATAACGGCATACCGGATGATCAAGAAGTCGAATACTATACTGATCTAGATAAAGACGGCGTCTGGGACGCCGATCAAATCGATATCAAATGCGTAAAAGCAGGCGAAGACAAATCGTTGGGCATCAGTTTCAAAGGATCCAACAATGTGGTCGAAATTAAATCCATATCAGCCGAGCAGCAGGAAAACAGCCAGATCCTTTCCAGTACGCCCAGCAATCCAGAGTATTTTCCATTTGGCCTTATTAATTTTAAGCTGATTATGGATCAACCCGGTGATTTAGCAGAAATCAAAATCTATTTTTCGGAGCCGGCACCGGCTGACGGTCGCTGGTTTAAATATGACCCGATCGAAGCCACCTGGACCGATTATAGCAGCCAGACTGTTTTCAGCTCAGACCGGACCTCGCTGACGCTGTATATTGAAGATGGCGGGGAAGGCGATGCCGATGGTACGGCAAACGGAATAATCGTCGATCCATCCGGTGTGGTTACATCATCTTTCGGGTCTGGTTCAGGCAGTGGAGACAGCGCCATTGAAGCGGTCGGGTGCTTTATCAATTCAGTTTCCGGAGAATCTGCGGGATTCAATGCCACGCAGGCCTGGAAAGCCATCTGCGGCCGTGAGCTGGCCGGCGGTCTGATCCTGCTGGCGATGATTAAAATGATAACCGTCATCCTGGGGCGCATACGGCAACGCTGGGAAGAAACCCAGCGTCATTTTGAGATGTATCATGAGCGCGGCGGCCGCTTCACCGCCAGGCATCTGATAAGAAGAGGATAAGATCTAATCAAAATTATTTAGACAGGATTAACAGGATCAACTGGATTTTTTCTTTTGGCCGCTTCCGGCCTGGCGCGCCATAGCTGCTCAGAGCAGCGACGGCGGCAAGCGAGCGGCCAAACCCCAATCGCCTCCGGCGAGTATGATCAGGCTAAAATGTTTTTTGGTAACTGATAGGCACTCATAAAATTATATAACTACGTAAGGCGCTTCAGCCCATAAAATATTCCGCTGAAAGCGGATTGTGTAGGATGACTTTCTTCCGGAAAGTGATCCAGAAAAAAGAAATTCTGAAAATCCTGTAGATCCTGTCTAAAATAAAAGTCCACCTACGGCTCAACTCCAAAAGCATAACCTCTGAATCTTTGGACCAGAAGCAGCAGCGAGCAGCCAGCAGCAAAACGCTATAAGCCAGCAGCCGGCAAGCAGCAGCAGGATGCCGGCAACAGCAAAATCGAATGGCACATCTGAGCGGGCGGAAGTAATGAAGCAGCTGATGTGCACGTTGGCACCGCTGCGGCGTGACGGCGGTTTATCCTCATCGACAGGATCGCCGAACCGCGCGAATATGACGGCCTGGGCCGCTGAAAAATGATACACCTGCACTTCGATCAGAGGTGGGCTGGATTCGTTATGATTGATTCTGGAACCGGGCACCATCCACCCTTCCCCTCCGCGTAAAACTGTGCCGTCGGCACCGGCCGCCGGCAACCATCGGGTGCCGTCGTAATAGGCCAGGCCGACGGTTCTGATATCCACATTCTCGACTACGGGTATGAACAGCTGCACGGGATGATCAAAAACCGTGTGTGGTAAGAGGTTTACCGGCAGCCCGACCGCCTGCATGCCCGCTGCGCCGGCTGTCGGTATTTCATCCGAATCGCCAAATCCCGGCGGTATCGGTTCCAGGCTGCTGTAAATTAACTTCGCGCCGGCAAGCTTTCCAGCCACAACCGCAATACCGGCGTCATTGCCATCTCCAGGCGACGGCTGATTATCATAAATTTCAATCGTATCGGGGAGATGCTGTTCGGAAGCGACCTTCTGCTGGCTGGATTCGATTTTAAACTCAAAAGGAGCCGGCCGCAACGAGTTGTTGCGGTTATCGCGAATTGCAACCGTTACGCGCACAACTGCATCCAGTGGATAGGCAGTCGGCATAAAGGGCTCCAGTAAGCGATCGTAGGTTACCCACACGCAGGTTGCCCGCGCCTCGGAAGCCTGGTTGAGCTTTACCGCACGAACCGCATCATGGCTTAGGTCCCGCAGGTACGGCAGATGAAAACCATCATCAATTAAAAAATGGATGGCTGAGGGCGCATTGAGATCGATCCCGTGGACCGCATAGACCAGAACGGCAACGCCGGTTTGATCCGGAACCCGGGTAAAATTGACGATGCCGGCGTTGTCCTGGGGAATGGTATCGCGAATTTCAATCGGCGCGGAAAGGTTGCTAAAGGGATTACTGCGCGCCAGGTACTCCTGATAATTTGAAAATCCATCACCGTCATCATCCAGTGATGCATCAGCAACCAGCGGGTTCAAGCCCTGTTGAGCCTCCCAGCTGTCAGCCATGCGGTCACAGTCACCGTCATTGAGCACAACCGGCACCGAAGCGACTGCATTTCCGGCCGCATCCGAAATGTTGCTCAAACGAAGGCGGATGATCTCATGTGGCGGAATTGAGCGCATCAAAAGTTGAAAGCTGACATCATCGATCCGGGTGATATCATCGCTGCCGCCTGCTGTTTTAAAATTCACTGACGGGCTGAAGCGGTAATTGCTTTCCTGCCGCACATGCTGAAGATTCGATTCATTGAAGACGATGGTGATCGACCGGTCTTCGATGGTGGCCGCCGTTACGTGTGGCGGAGTGGCATCATAGAAACCGTTCCGGGGCTCGGAGATGCGCATGCTGTCAGGGGTAAACGCAGCTGCTTGCGGAATAAAGCAATAGAGTATAAAAAGGAAACAAAGGAAGCCCGCCGACAAACTCGTATCTTTCAGACAGGTTTTTGAAACTGTATGAAACATGCCGCCCCCCGAAAATAAACCTGAGCCTAATTCATATACCATATGTAAAGTCCGAGTAAAGGATATTCAATGTGGTTCACAGGTTCTGGGTTCAGAGGTTCATTATATTGCCAGAAGGTTGGAAGGCTATAAAAGCTCATAGCTGATGGCATAGCTCATAGATAGGGGCGGGGAGGCTGGTAAGCTCGGAGGCCAGGAAGCTATAAAGCTAAGATAAGAAATCAGGGACACAGATGAACGCAGATACACGCAGATAAATAAAGATAAATTAAAAAATACAACCTGTAACTATCTGTGAAAATCTGAGCAGATCTGTGTCCTAATAATTGTTCGTAACGCCAAGTTAGGGGCTGAACAGACGGGAAGCTCACAAACTTGAGCAACTGAAATTGCAGATTTTCAGGCTTCCCAGCTTGCGAGCATCCCGGCATCCCAGCCTTTCCAAAAGCCAGTGGCCAGCAGCCATAGATCAGCGTCTGACGGATGGGTTGATTCAATAGGTTGGGAGAATTTTTGGGCGGTAGCTACAAGGTTAGTTTGAGTTTATTTCTGCCGATGAAAACCAGATTTTTCAGGCGCTTATCTAAAAATCCGTAATATTTCTGAAAAACATCGCGGCCAAAAGAATGGATCATTTCAAGGTCGTCGGTATCAATAAATACCTGATAGAATTTAGAGCCGTTTTTTTTCAACGCGTTGATCAGTTCGTGGGCGGAGCTCCCGTCAAAATCGCCATATAACTTCAAATGCAGACTGTCACCGGTTTCATGCGAGAAAAGCTTGAAATTAGATGCCATTTGACCCCCCTATGGGTTATGAATGACCGGAGATTTGCGGCAAGAATCCGGCAATTCTAAGCTGATCGCCTGTTTCTTAATTTTATGAGCGACAGTGATTTACAAGGTGTCAGGTCTCATTCCAGAGGACAGAAGATACTCGTTCGCTTCATTTAACAGTCTTATTCATCTGTCGTCTGACCTCTGACATCTGAAAATCTGAAACCTGAAACCTTTTAGGATTTCATCTCGGCCGATACCCATCTCAGCCTTTCTTCGTAGGCTTCGATACTGGCCAGGTATTCCATTTTTTTGAGTCTGTATTGTCTTTCCAGACGCATCAATCGTTGGGTTGTTTTGTAAAGACGGCCTTCGATATTGCTCGCTTCGGTTTGAATTTGTGACGGACTCCACACTTTTCTCAAAGATACCATGACCTGCAGCCTTTCAATTTAAAATCATCGTTCTCGCGGGATACTTGAAATTCTTCTTAGAAGTTCTTTGCCGTTAATTATCTTCGATCTAAATGTTCATATCAGCAAAAACCATGCAAACTTTAGCGAATTTGTTAAAAATTTTTTTTATAATTTTTACAAGTGGTTAAAAAAGAACAAGCTGACGTTTAGAAGAAAATTATGTGAAAATAACTGCTGAAAGATATGTAATTGACTTCCCACCGTCAATTTTTATCGAGGTGGAGACTATTTAACCGCAGATTACGCAGATTAATCTGCGTAATCTGTGGTTAATTACTTCACAGGTTCAATCGCTTCTGAGTAACAGCTCTAATCTTCAGCGTTGAGTTTTTTAGACTCAGTGGTGAGTATTTGCTGTACAAAAACCTGCACCCGGATGTATACAAAAGCATACATTGCTGCCCGGAAAAGCCCTTTCCAAAGGCTCTTTAAATTAGGATAGGAGCCCAATTCCTATTCCGATCAAAATTTATAACACCTATAACAAATTAGAATCATTATTAATTTAAAACTAAATCTTTTTTTTGTGGCCGACGGGATGCAATAATGGGATCCAGGGAAAATCTTTGGCATCTCTTTTGCTCTAATTAGTGGCAAAGCTAAGCGAATCCCATAACCCCCTTGTGGGCCTGTCGCGTCCGCTTCCTTCCTCTTGGCCTGGCGGGCGGGTTCCAGCTCGTAACCCGCCCGCCAATTCTTTATCCGCAGGATTTTTTTGCTGACCTGTTCAACTAAATCGGATTCAGAAATAACGGCAAATATGTAGTCGCTTATTTAAATTTAGCGGCTGAATTTATATCAATACAATATCTTGATATAACTTTAAAAAAAACTTGCAATCCTCTCGACAATGTGAAAATTAATTCATGTGGAGGGACCGTTGCAGTTCCGAATTGAGCATTGGGGGAGAACGTAGGTTGCAAAAAATCTGGTTTCTTATTCAAGACACGCTGAAATCGGTTTGTCTATCCGGAAGCGTTCCGTTTTCAATCACCTCGACCAAGCTCCGTCCAGGCATTCGCCTCCGTTGTTTATCACTTCTATGGTGCGCAATTGCGCTGTCGCTATGCTTTGCGGCGGTACCGACTGCGCTTGCAAAGACAGTTACCGTGGCATGGGACGCCAATGAAGAGCCTGATCTTGAGGGGTATGTCCTGTATCGCAATACCGGCTCTCCCGGCCCCCCGTATAATTACTCGGACGAAGTGCCCGAAGATGAACTCGCCGACCCGCTGCATCCACAGGCAAAACTGACAGGTTTGCAGGAGGGCAAACAATATTACGTCGCCCTCACAGCGTATAATACCGAAGGCCTCGAAAGCAATTTTTCAAAAGACGTTTGTGTTGAAGTGGTCGACAGTGCGGTTGAACTCTGTGGACAGGGCTCAACACTGAGCGTGTCAACGGGTTCCAGCAGCGGCGGCAGCGGTGGTGGGGGGGGGATATGCTTCATTTCAACCGCGAGCACGGAGGCTTCATTGTTCTCCGTGTGGATTACCCGCCCGGTCAGTCAACGCATGCTACCGGCGATGATGTTTTTGCTGCTGGTGTTAACTGTGGCTTTCTGGCTGGGTTTAAGCAAATTCAAAAAAGAACATCTTTAAGCGCTCAATTTTAACCCTTCCAACAAAAGTCATTACAGCCTGCCTTGGTCAGCTAAGCAGCCTAAATCCATCTATCATCGATTTAGGAGATTTAGGAAATCAACAGATATCAGATTTCGAGTCAGACACACGTTTATCGCCTGAAGAGCCATGCGATTTTCTTTTTGCGGCGCTCATCTTTTCTTCTATCCAGCATGACTTTTATACAGACGGCGGCGATTTGCCGGTCTTTTGAGCGCCGCGCGCCCTGGCGGCGCTCCCCTTTTCTTCGATCCATTGCAGGATCCATGCAGGTGAAGCCCTGGCGCCGGTCTTTTCCACTGCGGCGGTCTTGATAAACGTGTCTGAGCCTTAAAAGCGGCTGATCGACAGCAGTTGGCTGCTGGTCTATTCTGTCAATCGATTTCATTTTGCGCTACCCCCTTCAGGTTCACTGATAAGCTCGTAATAATGTATTCCAAGCAGGCTAATTCTGTCGGCAGCTTTATGTACTGCTGCTTTTAGCGAGGGTTTGACCCGTACGCCAGAACGTATTTTTTGGATTTTCATGATATTTTAACAAAAGGCGAATGCAGGGACAATACGGCATCGGCATGATTTTTTATAATACTCTGGGAATGGCGGTTTAGACCGGATTGATACAAAAGTGCTAGGGCACAAAATGGACTATTTGAATTAATTAGCCACAGACCCACACAGACTCACACGGACATTTACTAACTTTTCCTCTGACGACACGCCTCCCCGCAACTACCGCGGGCAGGCTTTGTCCGAGGAAAAACTCAGTCACCCTGCGAACGAATCTAAATACTAAATACGTAATATTATATTGGTGCTAGTTTGATGCTTAATAGCTTGTAAAAAGAACTATAGAGCTAATCGCGAAGCGATTGCCAGTTTTTGGCCGGTCAAAGCCTGTAGCCAAAACATAGTTTTAGGTTACAGGCGTGTCGACCGGCCAAAAGGTTTGTGTGTGTCTGTGTGGGTCTGTGGCTATTGAAATTCTATAGCTCAAAGAACTCAGGCGTAGTGCTATTCGGAGTTAATCTTGATTTCAACCCGCCGGTTTTGCTTGCGGCCCTCAAATGTCGC
>JASFIG010000179.1:0-8877 GCA_050122795.1 Desulfobacterales bacterium | reverse complement strand
TCTGGCCTGCGGGTTACAGAAACTGGGCATCCAGAAAAGCGATCGCATCTGTGCGGTGGGCAAAAACAGTCTGGAGTTTTTTCTGCTCTATGGCGCTGCAGCGGCACTGGGCGCCATCGTTGTGCCCATCAACTGGCGCCTGTCAGTGGATGAGGCCCTGTTTAACGTCAACGACTGCGAGCCCAAAATTCTTTTTGTGGACACGGAATTTGAAGAACTGACAAAAGAGCGCAAGGACACGTTACCCTCGGTTGCTCATTTTTTCAATCTAAAGCCCGCAGACGGAGAATTTGCCGAGTTTGCTACTTTATTAGATAATCCGGGTGAGTTCGATGCAGCTGATGTCGTCTCAGATGACGGCCTGGTGATCATTCACACGGCGGCTGTGGCCGGCAGGCCGCGGGGCGCGCTGTTAACCCATGGCAATGTGATCAGTGCCAATGTCAGCTTGAATTTGTTATTCAAGCTGTCGGTTGATGACGTGCATTTAAACCTGTTGCCGCTATTCCACGTCGCCGGATTGTTCATGGCCACCGGCAGCTTTCACGCCGGGGTGCAGAGCATCAATATGAGCAAATTCGATGCCGCCCAGGCGGTTGATTTGATTGCGGAGAAGAAGGTCACGGTTCTGTATGATTTTTCACCGATTTTGGGATCTATTCTGGATGCGCACGAGAAATCCGATAAGGACATCACCTCTTTGAAAACGGTTAAAGGCATCGAAAATCCGGAAACCATCGAAAGATATCAGAAAGTCACCGGCGGCACCTTTTTCTGTGTTTACGGCCAGACGGAAACCTCGGCCATGGCCACGCTGGGCCGCTACGACGATTGTCCCGGCTCGGCCGGCCAGATTCTTGAGCTGGCGGATGTGAGATTGGTGGATGACAATGACAATCCCCTCAGCACCGGCGAGATCGGCGAAATCGCCGTCAAAGGACCGATGGTCTTCAAAGGGTACTGGAATCTGCCCGAAGATACCGCCTACACTTTCCGGGGCGGCTGGCATCATACCGGCGACCTGGGTCGTTTTGATGAGGACGGTTTTCTGTGGTACGAGGGCCGCAAGGCCGAAAAAGAGCTGATCAAGCCGGGGGGCGAAAACGTTTACCCGGCGGAGGTTGAACGCGCTATTTTAGAGCACCCGGCCGTGGAACAAACCGTTGTCTTCGGCGTTCCGGATCCAACCTGGAAAGAAGCCATCAAAGCGGTTTGTATTTTGAAAAAAGGACAGGAACTGGATCATCGGGAACTCAATGCCTTTGTCAGCCAGCATATAGCCAGCTACAAAAAACCGAGTTATGTCGACTTTGTAGACGAATTTCCCCTTCTGGAGGACGGCTCCCCGGATCGGGCCAAAATCAAGGAGCTCTATGGCGGCCCGCAGGAATAACGCGGCCCCTTGGAAAAACATCCCCTTTTGGCCAATCTCTGCGTCAGACTCAGATTTCAATCCTCGACATACTCAAGGTATGCCTCCGGTTAAAATCTTCGCCTTCCTTGACCTTGACCAAAATTGAATATTTTTCCAAGGGCCCAAATTTCACTTATCTGATTGTGTGGCATCGGTCGGTTCCCATCATTTCTTGAATGGCCTGGCAATTTTATCAGGTTGAAGTATTGACTTCCATTCCTTATTTCCGTTATGTTCCCACTTAACGATCATCTAATTTTGGCAATTTTTTATCTTTGTAAGGGCGGGATTTACATTCGCACCGTCAATCCGGATGCTAAACGGGCGGGGGTAAACCCCGCCCCTGCTTATGCCTTTTTTGGATTCGCTTTAATTTATTTTTTTAGATAAAATTGCGCAGCAATTTTATGAGGAGAGAATAATGGTCAGACAGGAGATATCCCTTTTCTTGAGAAATGTTCCCGGAGAGCTTGGCCGGCTGGCAGCCATGTTTGGAGAAGCCGGTGTTAATATCGATGCCATCACGATCCAGGATGCATCAGCCTACGTCCAGGAGCTGTTTAAAGCCAGGGGCAAATCGCTCAAGCGCATTGCCTCGGCCGCCAGCTACAATTCGATGCGCAAAGACTCGGTTGAATTTGCCCTGATCCGCCTGTTGGCGGGTGATACGGACAAGGCCGTTGAGCTGCTGTCTAAAAATGATTTTATTTTTGATGTCATGCCCGTGATTGCCCTTGAGCTTGAGAACCGGCCGGGGGAACTGGCCAACATCTCGTCAAAATTCGGCGAAGAGGGTATCAACATCAATTATGTTTACGGATCGGTTTCCTCACCCGATGAGAAATGCCTGTTTGTTTTCTGCCCGGAGGATATCGACAAGGCATCCAAAATCTTTACATAATAAACCCTCATCTTTTGTCCGATAGCTGTGTTGCGATTGACTCGACTGCCCCCGGCCATGAGCTCCTTTCGGCCTGAGCGTTGGACCGAGCCCACGCCGAGGTCTCAAGTCGAAGGCGGGCCGAATGGAGCCCTTAGGCCGTGAGCTCAGGGCCGAACGGTGCGTCGCAGGCCGCTTCAAAATGATCGAATATCGCGGCAAGATGCCGCTCCCACAGCTAATCTGAAATGTGGAGATTTCCGGTGCGGATTTTTTTTAATTTGTGGGAGTGGCTTTCAGCCACGATTCTTATGCTCCGCTTTTGAAGCAAATCGACGCCTTGCTATCGAACAAAAGCTGAAGGTTTGGTGTTTAATTTTTATTATTACCGTTTGGGTTTTGGTGTACGAAAGATTAGCGTCTCATTCGTATGGAGTTGCATCAAAGCCGTCTTCGGGCGATTCATTTCTTTTAAATTTTCAGAAACCAGCTCTTGCGCCAGCGCTTCTTCATTCTTTATGATGTGATTCTCAATAAAACAGCAGTATTTGGCGCCAAACAGAAACCAGTCACTGCGGCACTCAAAATGGATTGAACCGATATAAACCACCGGTGAATCGGGCTGGATGTCAAACCGGTAGCGTTGCACATTTTCCCATTGGGCTGAATAAGTAAATGCATCCGTTCTGCGCTGGCCCTGAAATCCGATGTAATAAATGCCCGGTTCCAGCATGAAATAGGTCCAGCCCTGCTTTCCTGTTTCGGCTGTCAGCAATTTGGGCAAAAAGACAGGCTTGAGCGCGCCCCCGGACTCAAAATCCCCGATTGCCATGTTCGCGTTGTTATTTCGTAATTCCGGACAATGTCTTGACGATCAAATCGGACCAGCAGGACATAGTTTTTCGGAATATCCAGCACGCCGACAGAACCTTGATAGCCATTACCGATTGCCCATATCATAATCGCCCGGCGAGTCTGCCAGTCGTAAGCAAAAATATTTTTATCGATCAGGTAAATATCCGGCGGGCCCAGTTGATTCGTTATTTCGGATTTGCCGGTAATGCCCGGCTCTATAAATACAAGCTGCTCATCTTCTATCTTTTCACCGGATAAAACCTTATTTTCGGTAGTGGGTATGGTAATGCATCCGCTTAAAATGAAGAAAGCCGGTAAAAAGGCGACCATTTTAATTTTTGCCATCATCGTCATGTGCCTGCTCATAATATTCCTGTAACAAAGCGGTGCCCGGATTTCATAAATTCGTGCCCATCATCTACAGTGCATATGAGCAACACTTATGCCAAAGCATTTTCAAAAGCGGTTTATCAGACAAGATGTTTCGTCAATGAGCCGCTTTTTCCAGCCTGTCAAATATTTTAAATAATTTCATAATATTAAAGCGCGACAACATACGATTATCGGGTTGCTGAGACAGGTCATTTTCAGCCATCAGGTTGAAGCCCGGAGGCTTGACAATCGGGCAGGCTGCAACCCATGTTGACAAAATCTACAGGCTTTTCAAAAAAAGTTGACAGGTCAGCAGGTTAAGCCAGAGCAAGAAAAGTTTAACCTGCAACCATTGTTGCACGTTTCGAATATGGAGTCTTTCTGAATTGACAGATCGTTCTGAGACTGGTTTTTCATCGGGCAATAAAAAATTGGGTCTACCAATATAAAACGAATCGATTCGGTTATTGAGGGATTAAATATATGTCTGGATTATGTAATTCGATGGTGTGATAGAAAGGCGGTTCACAGGCCTCTGTGAACCGCCTTGATAGGAGCGTGAGGATATGGGGGTAAGGACTCAGAAGTTATAGTAATAGTTAAATTATTTATGATCTTTTACAACAATCGCAAATTTAAATCCGGGCTCCTTAAATTTAAATCCCATAACGGTCCCATTATGGGGTGCATGATAATCGCCATAATAACGATGGGGCATCTTATGACCCTTCCGATAGTAATGTCTATCTCTGTAATGACGCCAGTGTTTATTATGCTTTTTGTGCCAGCGGTAGTGATGTCTATCTCTGGGATGATGCCAGCGTTTATGGTGCCCATGCCATTTTTTGTAATGCCGGTAAATATGTTTTGGAGGAGTATAATGCTTTTTGTGCCAACCATGATGACCATCATATCCTTTTTGGAAATACCCGTGCCCCTTACCACGGTGTTTATGGTGCTTCCGATCCCCGTCATGAGCAAAAGATACTCCAACACTGACCAATAACAAGGCAACTGCAGTTATAATGATTTTCTTAATTAGTGTTTTCATGATTATTCTCCTTTGTCTGCTTAAGGTTTAGCCCATAAGACAGACGGTCCCACAAATAAGTTTACAACTTTTTGTTTATGTCATCTGCAGGAATTCACCCAACACCCGTTCAAGGCGTTGGAGTGATTTCAGACCCATCAGTCTCTATGTAGACCGAATTTCCTGTCTACACGTCCATCAGAATAAGACAAAAAGACATTCACAACGCCATCGAGGCACGGAACATTAAATGTCGTGTACGAGGGAACTAAAGGGGTTGTCCGACAATGGTCCGGCACCCGCATTATCCGGCAATCTCCGCTAAATATATCCTGATCAAGATATTGTGCGCATATGATTAACCTTAATTATGCAAATTCAGTTAGATGTCGGCAATTGACGGACCCGCAGAGCATTGTCAATTCAAGCGATATCCTGGAAAGGATAGAGGCGGTATGCAAGCGCCATTTTTCCAATGAAAACGACCAATGTGAAAGCTTTGTCTTTATCATCGACAGCCTGAAGGCGGATAACTTCAGGCGCCTGCGAGCCTATAAAGGCAAGAGTAAATTAAGCACCTATCTGTATTCGCTGATCAACTCTCTCATTATTGATTTCAGACGCAAAAAGTACGGCCGCAGGCGTATACCGGCGGGTGTGGCAGCACTTGGCAAGTGGGCCGAAGCTGTCTATCGCCTTGTGTGCTGGCAAAAATTTACCTTTGATGATGCCTATGATTTTTTACAGATTGAGGGCCTGTTCGAAGGATCTTATGAACAGTACTTGGAGGATATTGCTCCGATTCGAAAAGCGCCCTGTCGAGATAATCCCTCCTTTCAATCCATAAACGAGGTAAACGCCGACTGCATGCAGAACACGAGCGGCTCAAGTTCTAATCCGCTGGAGTTATTAATTTGCAAGCTTGAACATGTAAGGCGAATCAAGGCGCTTAAGATTATTCAGGAGACAACCGCAGGGCTGTCGCAGGAAGATCAGCTACTGGTAAGGCTTGTATACGGCTCTGAGCAGCCAATTAAGACGGCAGCACATATCTTGGGGTTTTCATTATCATCTGTCCGACGCCGTCTGAAGCGCGTTTTGAATCAATATCGAGAACAATTGCTGGCCGAAGGTATTCGCGAACCCTAACATGTCCGTCTAAACATGTAGAGGCCAATATGGGCAAATGGTTAAACAAAATATTAAAGCCGGCTGAACCGGCTGAATCTAAACATCATGCCGATTTTGAGGATCTCGCACTGCTGGTTGAAGGAAGGCTTGCCGGCGCTGAACGCAGACGCATACTCGGTCATCTTAACCAATGTGGGAGATGTTACGAAATCCTGCAGGAAACGCTGAAGGATGTGCCTGCCGCAGCAAACGCGAAGCCGGGTTCTGTTGTCTGGTGGAAAAGAAAATCGGTTTATGCTGTGGCCGCCTCCATTATAATGATTTTTATCATTGGTGAACAGCTACTCGATAAATACCGGACACAACCATCCCGGGTCATTTCAGTCAAACTCACACTTGACCAGGAGTTGAAAGAAATCCTGCTGGAGAACAACGCCCTGCAATGGAAAAATGCCGCGCGTATTGAACGGCTGATCTTTGCATTATCTAAAAAAGGATTTAAATTAAGACAGTTCAATCGTGTTGTCCTTGCAAAGCCCTACTATCAGACCAAAAGTTTTTTTGGCCCCAAGGAAATATTGCATATTCGCATTGAAGATAATGTGGCTTACCTGGAAGTAAAAAAAAACGATTAACTGTCGTTGAAGACTTTTTTTGAACTCAAATCTCATAACATACCATTTCCAACGGATTCACCAATAGCGGTAGCCGTTCAACCCAATTATCATATCTTTGCATTCAAAACCGCCATTTACCATCCCGGAATCGTCAAATTCACCAAAAACCATCGGATCACAAATAATCATACAATTGGCAAAAATTGACACGCCTGAGCTGTCTGTCCGTCTATTAGAAGTGTAGATAATTTTCTATATGTCAGATGAGTGCCACAGGGCGGCGGCCGGTGAATTGTAAGCAAGGTGTGAACAATAAAAAAGATATCAGTTCTTAGATATGATGAACCCATAATCCACGGCTCCCAATGAGTTCTAAGTCCAATTGGGCAAAACCTTAACAGGAGGTGACAAAATGCGGGTGATGAAATTTGTCAAAGACGTAAGGATTTCGAAATTACCGCCTGTATTCTGCAGGCTTATCGTGCTGTTTGTTATCCCTCTGATCGGCATGCAGGGCCCGGCGTTCGCCAAAACATCCCCCACCCTGCGGTTGTTTCCGACCACTGTGGTGGAAAGTATCAAGCACACCAGTGAAACGGCCAAAGCCATGGAGGTCGATCTTCAGAGTGTCATTGAACGATTGAACGAACAGGAACAATTATACGCAGCCAGCAAATGCGAGGGCGCCGAGGCAGAGCAAGGCTGCCGCGAAATCACGGGTCAATTGAGCCAGACTTACCTGGAGATGTTAAATGTGATGGAATCCCGCTTGCCGGATATGGAGGATTCCGTTCGGGCCACAAATACCAGCCTGGAAAAACGAATTCGCAAGGAATTAGGGCGCAAGACCACACCGCGGGGTTTGCAAAAACTGCTTGAAAAAACACCCCTGAAATCTTCCTCTCAATCGGCTCCCTACAGGCGTCGCGCGGGCCGATTAAGTGAAAAGTTCAGGCAATATTACCGGCTGGTGGCAACGGCACCCAGAACAGGGTCGGGCGGCTCCCTGGCCGCCGTGGCGGCAGAGATATACCTGGATACACAGGAGGTAAAGGATCTTATCGCCCTGACACGCGATGAAATTAGCCGTGCCAAGCTGATGATAGATTTGGATCAGATGTACGGCATCATCACCCCTGAAATGTTTGAGATGGTCGGGCGTGTAAAGACAATTATATTCGGAGAAACCGGCGAAGAGGAGAGTATTCCGGATCCACCCCAGGGTAGCATGAAAGCAGAATATCGAAGTCCCCTCGAAATGTAATCGTCGAACGATCAGAATTTATACCGCGTGTCATATTAATGTTCGGAATAACGCAAAAAAAGGATGCGGCAAGTGTTGTAGCGAAAAAACGTTCCGCAATCGGAACGTTTTTTTGACAACCACTATAAATGGAGGAAAAGCATCATGATAAATTCAAGCCAAAACATCAAAATGAAGCCCCAAAAACTTTTTTTAATCGCAATCCTCGCTTTGGTGCTGGTTGCATGCGGAAACAAGCAATACAAATCCACCTGTACATTGCCGTCGGGGGTGAATCTCGAGGAGGCGTTGACCCATTCTCGCAAGGACCTTGCACGTCTGGAATGCGAGCAAATGTTTGACACCTACTACGGGCGGCTTATCGACATTGCCAAACGCGATCCCGACATCGAGAACAGGCGCCGGTTCAGTGATTTTTTAATGTGGGCCAACAATGAGGGTGTTATCGATAAAATCCAAGCCCGATACTACTACAACCGTTATTTCAACACGACATTCATGTCCTTGCAGGACGATTTTAACGTTTGTTCATCCTGCACCGAAGATGCCAAAAGAGATCTTGAAACCGAGTTACATAAAGAGCTCGGTCAGAAAGAAGACGGATTGTTGAGAGCCTGCCAGGATAAACAGGCCTATTACGCTGCTGCCGATCAATATAATTCAATTCTGCTATTGCTGGACGCCACCTGCACGGCATGCCGGAATAATTGACACGGGAAACTTATGATGGAAACCAGATCTTTCTCTGCAACCGGCTTTTCAGCCGGATTTATCACCGGTGCACTGGGTGTTCTCATCATCGGAGCGATATTGCTGTATATGCTGAATATGTCTGAAGTTGTCGCTATATCCGTTTTAGAAGTACCCAGTGTTCAACGAGCGCTTTCGTGGACCTATGCGAATCTGCGACTGTCGGTCATCCCGTTCTGTTTGACCTTTTTGTTTTATATCAGCAGTCTTCTGCGTTTAAAGCGCTGTCTGCGAAAACAACACGTATCGGCTGAAAAAATAGCCCAAATCGACCATCTGGTGGATATTTGGATTAATCTGTTCTTCGGCATAGGGGTCATCTGGACTGCCGTTGGCATGCGGGGGGCTTTGCTGGAGGGGCTCGGAGGTTTGAATTCCCAGACCGCTGCGGAACTGGGTGCCTTCTCTATTCTGCAGCGACTTGTTGATGGCGGCATTTTGCTGGCGCTGTCCACCACTATATTTGGTGCGGTGGGTGGCTACCTGTTGCGACTCGTTAAATCACTGGCCGTCGGTACCCAGGTGAAAGCATTCTATAATCGGATTGCAGAGCAGCAGGCCGAA
>JASFIG010000178.1:0-8886 GCA_050122795.1 Desulfobacterales bacterium | reverse complement strand
CCCGCACCAGGCGGGGATTTACCGAAGAAAACCTTGATGCCGGCACCGATCATCAGGTGGCTGCGACCGAACGCGCCGCCGCAACCGGTGACCAAACCTGGAGCCGCAGCCCGGAAAAAGTCGCAGAGATGCTTCACGATTCGATTTTCATTATTTATTTTGATTCGGATTCCAACGAGCTCAACGATGAAGCCAAAGAAAAGCTGGATCGGGTTGTTGAAATTATGCACAACAATCCAGCTGCCAGTGCCACTCTTAACGGTTATACCGATTCCTACGGGGCCAAATCCTACAATGAAATGGTCGCCGGGGTGCGCGCCAACATGGTCAAGTCCTATCTGGTGGGCAAAGGCATTTCCACCGATAGGTTACAGACCTTCGGTCACGGAGCCCAGAAATTTATCGGCTCCAACAAAACCCGTGAAGGCAGACGTATGAACCGACGCGTGGAAATTGAGATGACCGATTTAAAACAAGAATAAAACAATCCGAACCGACAGATCCTGAACGATGTCAAACACCTGCCAAAAACCCGCCTTTAACGGGACGATTCCGTTCGCCGGATAAAAAAATACAATCAGACGAACAACCGGCAGGACGGGGTGGGCGCGTCTAATGAAACCGACACGAACCACCGTATTTGGACGCTGTTTTATATACACAAGAAACCCCGCATCTTGAACGCAGATGCGGGGTTTTTCTATTCATTCGGTAAGCCAAATTCTTCAGAGCAGCCTTCCGGGCGGAAGGCCATGCAAACAATGGCGTCGTGGCATCAATCATTGAACCGCTGAATTCCGATCCCATTTAGCCACTGGAAACTTGACAGATGGTATTCGTGGCTAAAGCTTAAGCTGAGTTCTGTGTTGTGAATAATTGAATTCGACGAGCAGAGAAGACAGGTTTTCAAAGGAGGTAATTATGCAACGATTCAAGCAGTTCAATAAACGGACAGCCTTGGCATTCTTAAGCTTGATTCTTATAGCTATTTTTTCACAGGGCTGCTCAACAGTATACCGCATGCAAATCAGCCAGCATACAAATTCGACACCGGCACTCACCGATGCAAGGGCCAATGTCATTGCCGCTGATATGACGTTACTACTGCAGGTCAGCGACGGCGCGGGTGATCAGCAATGCCGCGTGCGCTTTGAACGTGAAGGCAATGTTGCCGTTTTTACGACCGGAACGGGCATCATCAATAGTTCAAATGATTTCAGTACCGTCATTGGTTTGCCCGGAATGGTAAAGGTTGTGAACCAGATTAATTGGTGCGGCGCCCTGGCGCCCAACATCATTGGCTGCGCGCCGGTGCCGGGAAATTCTTTTGCCGTGGTCCGTTGGTCGCTAATCCAGGAAGGCGTGCTCTGGACGCATGAATTCGGTCACAACCGGGGACTGAGTCATCGCACCGACCCGACTGCTGTTATGAACCCCATAATCCTAACAGGCGCCAGAAGAGTAAATGCTGCAGAGTGCACCGCCTACCGGTAAACACTTGAGCATCGCTCTTCATCAGGCAGAGGTTTAGCTATGAAACGAATACACCTATTCATAATTGTAATGAGTCTCAACATAACCGGCCTTGGGTTTTTCAGTGCAGGCTCGGCAGCTGCGGTGGATGTCAGGGATTTCGTCAAGCAGACATTTATCCACGGAGTACCTTACGAGGAGGCCAGCCGGTATGGCGCCGGTGACGTTGATGCCCTTCTGGACATGCTCTCTGATCGGTCCCAGGAAAATCATTGGCCCAATGTTGTTGTAACCCTGTGCATCATCGGTGATGATCGAGCCGCAGACCCGATCCTTAATTTCATTAAAGGCGGTACCGGCCAGCTTTCCCATGCAGAGTACACGGCGAAAACAAGCGCCATTATGGCTCTTGGCTACCTTGTCAACAAGAGCGGTAATGCAAAGGCGCTTGATTTTCTAAAAACAAGCCTTGACCCCGATGCTTGGGAGCAACGACGTGTGGTTTGGTCCAGTGCCTATCACGCCAGTGTTGCCGATCGAAATATGCAGCTGAGCACCATGGCGGTGCTGGGTCTTGCCCTTTCGGGAAAACCCGAGGCCAGAGATGCGCTGCTTTCGCTACAGCGGGCTCCAAAGACGGCCGGAGCCAAACGGCTGCAGGCGCAGTCATATGATACGATCAGTGAAGCCCTGAGTGCCAATCAAATAATTGCAGAACAAGGGTTGGCCGAATATTATCGTCAGAACATGCGTTGAGGCAGAATTTTACACCAGTGTCTGACCATTGGCCATACCCGGAGCGGCCAGGGAAGAAATTCGCTCGACCGTTTCGGCATTCAAAGCAATCTCGGCCGCGGCGGCGTTTTCGGTGACGCGGCTCTGTTTGCGCCTACCGGGTATGGGGGCGATATCTTCGCCTGGTGAAGCAGCCAGGCAAGTGCCAGCTGTGCCGGCGTAATGCTTAGCTCTTCGGCAACCTTTATCAGCGGAGCAAAGCGTTCTTTATTGGTCTGAAAGTTTTCGCCCTGATAGCGGGGGTTATTGTTTCGGAAATCATCTGCAGGCAGATCTCTGATGGTGCCGGTTAGAAAACCGCTGCCCAATGGGGCCCAGGGTAACAGCGCAATGCCAAGATCACGAAGTGTCGGTAATGAATCCGTTTCAGCATCACGGCGCCACAGCAAATATTCATATTGAACGGCGGCAATCGGATGGACCTTGTGTGCCGCAACGAGTTGATCCGCCGTCCCAGTGCTCAGGCCGAGGAATTTTACTTTGCCTGCGCTTACCGCCTCAGACATGGCGCCGTAACCGATGGCGCTCATCCCGGGACCTTCTTTTCCCAAATTTCGTTTTATTACCATTTTTGCTCCTTTCTTCCTGTTAACAGCGGGTGCTCAGGTTGCATATTCGGTTGGGATCCAATTAAAAATATCTATTCAACGACCCCGCAGGCCATTCGGGCACCGCCTCCTCCCAGCTTTTTTGGCGTATCCGCGTAGTTGTCGCCTCCAGCATGAATCATAAGAGACCGACCTTTGAGATCGGACGGCTTAAGACGAGGGGCGAGCACGGGATGGCTGGCTTGGCCATTTCCGTCTACGTACAGGGCCGGCAAATCCCCAAGGTGGCCATTTCCATATGGGCCGGCGTGTTTGCCGGAGCCCGAGGGATCATAGTGGCCGCCGGCAGCCAGACCGGGTATCATTTTACCACTTTTTTCACCGGGGCTACAATTAGGATTTTGATGAACATGGAATCCATGTAAACCGGGGGTTAGATTTTTTAAATCGGGCATTAAAATGGTTCCATAAGGACTTGATGTTGCTTTAACCGTGCCGATCACATCACCGACGCCCGTCCTGTCGATTCGGTACATTGGAATGATCAGTTCCTGGGCCTGTGCAACTAAACCGGTCAGAAATAAACTCAAAATGACCATACCGATTTTTTTCATGACGGTTACCTCCATTTTTGATATCCGCACGGGCGATGGGCCCCAAAGCCCGTGCCATGCGGTCACGAAGTCTGAATTAATATTTGAATCATACGCTTTATTGCCAAATAGGCTGCGTATCCAAATTTCCATCAAAATCTGGTTATCTTGGCGAGCCTTGTCAATACAATAAAAAAGTGGACTGCAAGCTGGATTTGTTGCCGCCGCGAAAGGGGTGTTACGTTCCGGTAATCATCAATGATCCCTTATATCGATCATGCACCGGCAGTCGGTGGAAGAAATAAGGCACTTGATAATTTATCCATAATTCAGAAGAAAGTTATAATTTCATGGACGTTTGTATTTTATCGATGTTTTGTAGAAATTGCTTGCTATTGGCTGCAGGGAAGGTTATGTTATTAACTATCAATAAAGTCCCGTCGGCAATTGGCGGGACAGTTTCGTTCTGAAGGAAGTATCTTTTTTGCTATCATGGCATCCTCCAGTTAGAGACGTTGATAATTTTGAAGAAAGGAGGATGTTATCATGGCCAACGGAACAGTTAAGTGGTTTAATGATCGCAAAGGATTTGGCTTCATTGAGCAGGAAGACGGACCCGATGTTTTCGTCCATCATTCCGCCATCAATATGAGCGGTTTCAAATCTCTGAGTGAAGGCGACCAGGTTACTTTTGACATCGAGCAAGGTCAAAAAGGTCCTGCCGCTGCCAATGTGACGGTCGTTTAGTTTTTTATTATGAAACAAAAAAGGCATTCCCACCCACCGTGGGGGAATGCCTTTACTTTTTAGTTATACCGCTTGTCATAGCAATGTTCCGAAAAAAGGATGGCGGCATAAGTGTTGTAGCAAAAAAACGTTCCGCAATCGGAACGTTTTTTTGACAACCACTATAAGCTGCTCTTGGAAAAAGAGCTCCATAAAGGTAAGAATAAGAATTATTCTTTGATCTCTACCAATTCGATGTCAAAAACAACGGTTTGGCCGGACAACGGGTGGTTCCCATCCAGCGTCACCGAGTCTTCACCCACTTCCGTGATAACAACAGTCATTTGATTGCCACTGGCATTGCTCAACGTCAGCTGTAATCCGACGGAAGGCGTTATATTTTGCGGAAATTCTTTTTTAGGGAGTTTCAGAAGCAAATCCTCACGCCGATCGCCAAAGGCATTTTCAGGCTCAAGCATTACTGACTTTGTTTCACCGGGCTTCATACCCACCACACCGTCTTCAAAACCCGCCAGCAATTCCTTACTGCCCAATGTGAATTCCAGGGGATTGCGCTCCTTGGATGAGTCAAAGACCTCTCCATTTTTTAGTTTTCCGGTATAATGTACGCTTACCAAATCTCCAACCTGGGCTTCTTTCATTTTTTTCTCCTTGCTTAAATAGGCTTTGGTTTAGGAGGTGAACGTGCCGTGAAAATACAAAAGGCAGAGTCACTTCTGACTCTGCCTCATAAGCCGGATGCGTCCTTGGTCCTTTCAGAGAATATTATCTGTGGATGACACCACTGATGCCCTGAGCGGATTTGCGGGATGATTCGATTTAGTTCCCTTAAATCATAGGCTATCTAACTATCTCAAATTTAAATGAATTTGTCAAGACGACCAAGAGTTGGGTCGCATCCGGGTCCTGTTTAACGCTGATGCAAAAACACCGGCCACCTGTTTTTGATAAGAGATGACGACTTTGCGCCGGGTATTCTTGTACTGGAGATCATTGCGTTCGCCATTTGCTGGAATAACAGCGACAGGAAAAAGGATCGTGCAAAGATTCATGACAATACCGCCTCTTCACTTTGAGTCGCCTGCCATTTTGTCACTTACAACTTTAGATGTCAGTTTTAGGATAATTTAATAAAGCGAAATCCGCCGTCAAAATATTTTTGTTTTCGCAGATGGCCGTACTGTTGATCCCATTTTCCGGATCTCAAGTGATTGCCCAAAGATGAAACTCCGCTTAAACCAGAAATTTTCACTCTGGCGCGGATCGATCGTAAGGATTACCAGCGGCCCTTGAGGGCAGATTCGTTTAATTTCAACAGCAGCCTGCTCAGGTACGGAAAAATGATGAAGCGCCAGGATGACCATTACGCCATCTACAGAGCAGTCTGCCAGGGGAATTTTTTCTGCCGTACCACCCAACCAAGCGACATTTGCATGCGACACGGCCTGGGAGCGCATTTTTTCAGATGGTTCTATTGCTTTTAAATAATAGCCCAGATTTGCAAGGGCATTGGTGTAATTGCCCGTACCGGCCCCGATATCTGCGATTGTTGAACCGGCCGGTAGATTCAAAAGCCTGTCCAGCCATTTCACAATACGCTTATCCGCCTTGCGGTTATGGTTATAATTGGTTCCGATGCGGTCATACCTCGTGGATGTCATGCCGGTGATAACTTTCCTTTTGAGGTTACCATTATTCAATGTCGAATCATCTATCAGATATCATAACGGATGGCGACGGGGTCAAGTAAAACTGAATGTTGCCGGCGATAAAACGGCCGATGTCCCTAAATGATTGACTAAAAACCATCGGTTGAGTATAAATCCATGTAGATTTTTTAAAACCGCCTATTCTGGCTGACCTACAGTGTTTAAACGTTTCCTCAATTGTATCTGACTGTGCCTCTGACCAGTGCACCCAGTCCAATCGCAGGCCGGATGAGTTTTGCGACAACAACCCGAAAGATTGTAATTTCGCAGGAAATCAAATAAAAAAGATCAGCAGAAGGGAATTTATAAAGACCGTGGCCGTCGAAGGGGCTGACCTGGGAGTCGGAAATCCGGTTCCCTTGAGTGCCTTCAAGGGTCCGATAAAAGACCCGGAAACGGAAATCAGACCGGTTGTCAGTGTGACGCAAATCAAAAATGACAATATTGGTTATGCCGTCAGAGAAGCCATTGAATGGCATACAGCAGATTGTCTTTGACCGGCTGGGGTATGCGGAGCTCGCCAAATCAACCCGGATTCCCTTGGTCAATCTGCATACGGGTAAAATGTCCAAAGTAGCCATACGTGGTGGATTTGTCTACAAGGAGATTCGTCTGCACCATTCCCTTGCGGAAATTGACATGCTTTGTTCGGTGCCGATGATGAAGACCCATGGTCTGGCTACGGTCACACTGGGCATGAAAAACCGGATCGGCCTGTATCCGGGTCAGGTATACGGTACCGTCAGATCGGCCGTGCACCGGGAAGCCGCCAAAGTCGAACAACCCGGAACCGCTTCAGCGATTGTCGATATGGTGCGCGCCAATAAGGTGGGCCTGGCCGTCATTGATGCGTCGGTGGCCATGCAGGGCCAGGGACCATCGGTGCATCGGGGAGGGCAATTGGTCAAAATGAATCTCATTATTGCTGGAATCAATCCCCTGGCGACGGATATGGTTGCTGCCTATCTGATGGGTTTTCAACCCAAAGAGATCTCAACGTTCGTCTGGGCCTGGAAAGCCAGAATGTCGCCCACCCATTTAAATCAGATTGAAATCAGAGGGGCTAAACTGGAAGACGTCCGGCGTGATTTCTTACGGCCGGTCGTTTACCCCTGGGAGGCCATAAAGGAGTACGGGCCTGCCTGCATATGATAAACGGAAAAACATGAAAACATTAAATACCGCTTTTAAGAATATAGTGTTTGGTATTTTCACTCCTATCCTTTTCTTATCATTGACCGGTAATGCCATTTGCGCCCAGCCGATCAAGCGGGATTACTGGCCCACCGAAGGCTGGAAGACGTCTACGCCGGAACAGCAGGGCATGGACGCTGCTAAATTAGCGGTCGCCGTTGAATTTATCGAGGAAAGACTTCCGGATGCATTCAGTTTGCTGGTTGTGAAAAACGGCTATCTGATTTTCGAAAAATACTTCCGCCAGGGCAGCCCGGATCGAATTGCGGTCATTCATTCCGTTACCAAAAGCTTTACATCCGCCCTGATCGGTATCGCTCTGGACAAAGGTTATTTAGTGAGTGTGGATCAAAGACTGTTCGATTTTTTCCCTGAAAATGTCAGCGTTGATTTAGATTGGCAAAAAAAGGAGATCCGCATCAAGCATCTTTTGGCCATGAGCGCAGGATTAAAGTGGAACGATTGGGGTCCGGATATATGGGACTGGGTGACTTCGCTGGACTGGGGGGAGGCTACGCTTCAACTTCCGCAGCAAGACTATCCGGGTAACGTTTTTAATTACAACTCATCCTTGTCCCATCTACTGTCCATCATTCTGGAGAAATCCACGAAGACCAGCACGCTGGAATTTGCTGACCAACATCTTTTTAAACCCCTGGGCATTCGGCAAAGACACTGGGACAATGACCCTCAAGGGTACTATACCGGCGGTTTTGGTTTAAGTCTCACTGCCCGGGATTTAGCCAAGCTGGGGTTTCTGTATCTGAATAACGGGTATTGGGACGGCGAATCGATTGTTTCTGAACAGTGGGTGCAGGCATCCACGCGCCACAGATGGTATGCCCATCGAATGTACGGGCCCACCGGCTACGGCTATCAGTGGTGGGTGAAGGATGTGGATGGCTGCCACAGCTACCGGGCCTGGGGTCGAAGAGGCCAATTTATCGTCGTTGTCCCCAAACTGGATCTGGTGGTTGTTGTCACATCGGAAACAAGGCAACCGGTTGCGCCCACTTCGGTTCATTATGACCCGTTGTTTGATCTGGTTGCAGCTGCCGTTAAAAGAGACCGCCCGCCGAAAAAACCGCTCAACGCCATCGCATTGCCCGAGGATGTCAAAGCTTTCTTAAATGGCTTTAATCAGGCAATTGCGGATAAAGATATTTTGAAAGTCTCCGAATACGTATCCGATAATTTTTTGAGCCACGGCGTAACCAAAAACCGTCTTCTCGCTTTCTTTAAAATAGGCGCTCCTTATATGTCGGAATCAAAAGTAATCCTGACCGGGTTTGAACGCCATGGAAACCTTGCAAAAGTTGAAGGCGTGCGAGAAGACAAATATTATGAAATTCCCATACCGTCTCGCTTTTATATCATCAAAGAAAATGGCCAATGGAAATGGTACGGCAACCAGCTTTCCAGATAAGCATTCCATAACCCATAATAATTCTTAAATCTTTACTCGTTTTGTATGCATATATAATCTGCGCCAATTTGCGAACTCTGCCTAGCCAAAAATCAGGGGCCTTTAAAAAATTTAAAAACAGTGTTACGCTTATCATATCTGGTTTTCACATTTTGCTCTTTAAATTATATGAGGCTCAGGACTTTTTGCTGAAGAAGAAAATCCATTAAATGGTATTTTCGTAGAGGAAACATGGATCGACCATTTGTGACAGAAAATGCGAAAGAACTTGAAAGACTACGCTCTCTGGTCGAACGTCTGACGGACGATGAGCTGATCTTTCCCATCGGCAATGGCTGGACGATTGCGGTCGCCCTGGCGCATCTGGCATTCTGGGATCAGCGCGCCCTTTTTTTATTGCG
>JASFIG010000177.1:0-8915 GCA_050122795.1 Desulfobacterales bacterium | reverse complement strand
TTTGAGTTCTGCGGTGGTATTGCCGCGATGGAATTCATAAGCAGATTGAACGATTTGTTTCTGTGAAGTTATTTCAACAACTGCAATCGACACCGAACCGATATCGATACCGAGAATATTTGGGTGGGAACGCATGGGCAACCTACCAATGATATAAGATTATCACCCATGAAACCTGATGATGAAAATCATTTATAATATGATACGCTGCAATATGATGGGTATGTAGATTTTTCAACACTTGAGTATGCCCAATAGTCGGTTTTGTGTCAAGAATCGGTTGGATGCAACTGCTGTGAGCGCTTCGAATGGATAAAAAATTTGGAGCACCGAAAATCGCTGAGAAAAATTAAAAGGTTTTGCGTTTTGTGAAAAATAATATTTTGTATATTGAAATTCCAACATTTGGTTAGGAATATCGATTCTTATTAGTCGCCTGAAACAATTCGATTTATTTTGGATTTTGAGACGTAATCTATAATATAGCGAAAGTTGGTATTGCGGCTGATAACACTACATTTCTATGCGAAAGTTTTTGCTTGATTATTTTACTTACCAATCTATACCCACGGTACTTGAAAAAAACATTACAAATTTAAGATTTGAAATGCTCATTTTGGGAGGTAGATGTTTCTATCAGCTTCCACCAATGGTGGCCCTGATAACCTTATACCCTTCTTTTTCCATAGCAGTCGCCACTTTATCCTGAAGCTCCTTGCCCGGTGTCAGGGCACTCATGTAACCGCCGCGGCCGCCGCCGGTTACCTTGGCACCCAGTGCGCCGAGCTCTACGGCCATATTGCACAGGTAAATCAGGGTTTCATGGGAAAGATCCATGTCGATTAAGATCTTGTGGTTGGCGCTCATGATCCGGCCCACCTTGGCCAGATCATAGTCTTCCAATGCCTTTTTCATTTCCAATGCCTGGTCACGGACCGTCTGTAGCCGCTTTTTAAATAATTCCGGCTCTTTTTCCTGCTGGGCCTCGACATGCGCATCCAGTTTGGAGGTGTCGGCCGTCACGCCGCTGTTGCCCAGGACCACTTCAACGGGCTGTTTTAGATCGATGTGCGCCCAGTGCGTTTTCTTATCCTTGATATGATACAGAATTAAACCGCCGAACGTCGAAGCCGTATTGTCAACACCGCTGGGAATACCGTGATAGGCAAATTCGCCCTCCCAGCCGACATGATTAATATCCTCGATTGAAAAGTCCAGCTTGAATTCGTCGTTGAGCGCACGCGCCAGTGACACACAGCTGGCCGCACTGGCACCCACGCCGCTGCCGGCCAGCAGCGATCCGCCATAGGTGATCTTAATGGGGGTTTTTTGAACATCGACGTTCATGACCTCCAGAATCCGGTTTATGGAATCTACCTGCTGGCCCTTTTTTTTGTCTTTATATCCTGGGACTTCCGTGCGGTTGTCTTCCAGGGTCCATCCCTGTCCCGAGTCCAATCTTTCGACGACACACTCGGTTTCAAATGGGATGGATGAGACAATCGCGGGAACTTCCCGCAACACAAATGCATCGCCAATCAATATCGTCTTGCCAAACGCTGTTCCTGTGCCCATTGCAATCTCCTCTGTGTTTTATTTCTTCTGAAAATACACAAGGGTTATCAGTTTTTAGTAAATAAACTAAACGTATAATTTCTAAATTCGAATATCGAAATCCGAAACCAATCCGAATGCCAAATCATCAAAATTCTAAACTTTGGAACCTTCCAATTTTGGATTTTGAATTTGTTTCGTATTTCGAATTTCGTGCTTCGGATTAAAACAGCGGTCTAGCTTATTAACCTGTATACCCTGTAGCGAATATCAAATTTTACTTCCGTAAAATATTTTCCATTTCCTGAATTAACGCCTCCTCCTTCCCAATGGCTACCGTGGTGGCCGCTGTCAGGCTGTGGCAGGCATCCGAAAATCCCCCCAGCCTGTTGGTGGCCTCGGGTAACAGGATATTCAGTCCCATCTTTTTATCGGCCCGGATGTCGGCCTCTATCTGCCTGGAAACCCGCATGGAAATTTTGACCTCGTTGAATTCAATGGCGCCGTATCCCGGAATTTCGTTGGGGATGATCTGGAAGCCGGCCAGGTAGCGCTGCGGATCGACATCTTCGGAATTTTTGATCGCATCGCAGAACACGCCGATCATTTTAACGCCCATGGGAGAGAAACGGTTTTCGACATGAAACCACTGGATGTTGGCCGTTTGTTGCAGCCCATCAGCTCGAATTTTTGATATCTCTTTCTCAAAGGCTTTATTCTGGATGGCCTGCAGCTTGTTCAGCATCTGATCGGATTCAGGCGAAGCACCCTCCAAACAGACCTTGATCCCCATGTCCGGACCATTTTGATAATAGCCGGCTGCGCCCAGAGTGTCCAGATAGGCCCCGAGTTCGTCACAGGCAACCGGGCCATCAGACGTATGTAAATAATAGCGCTCACCGGTATCCTGCTTTTGAATTTCCAGCTTACCCTGTGCCACTGCTTCGCCGGCCGCTTCCCGGTTTTCACCGGCCAGACAGCCATCCACAAAAAACTCATCGCCCACCGCTCCAACAGTAGCCATCGGGGCCAGGTCACTATTGGATGCATCCAGGATTTTTGCAAACAGATAACAGGTGGTGGATCCGGAGATATCGCGATCGCCCTTAAGCCCGAACAGGTCCGGATCCAGGTTGAGCACCCTGGGATCGGTGGCGGCTTCGGCCACGTGGTGGTCTAAAATCAAGGTGAGGTTGCGACCCTGGTTTAAATCCGACAGCATGGGTGCAATGCGACCGGCAAAATCTGCAAATACGATCAAAGCACCGGTTTGCTCATAGACCTTGAGCAATAATTTTGGATAGGGTTTTTCCAGACAGGAACGCTGCACTTTAAAGCCGGCCCGTGTAAATGCCTTTGTCAGAATGGCGCCCGAGGTGAGGCCATCCGAATCGTTATGATGAAATACCTGGACTTGTTTTTGCGGCCACTGTTGGACTTCCCGGGCAGCGTTTTCCATGGCGGCGAGTAGTTCTGCTTTCATTTCATTATTCCTCTCCTCAAAGAATCGTAATCATAATATACTTTGTATGGATTGGAAACAAAAAGGTGAAAAATTTGGTTTATCGTTGTATAGTAAAAGTTCAGTTCAACGAATGTTGCTTTATGCGTTGTTGACAATCTCGCTGCGAACTCTGTAAACAACCTGTACCGATTTTAAGGCAGTTGTCAAAAATCTGTTTCGATCGGCTGTCATTGCCGGGCCCGCAGCAACGATGCAATCTGATCCGCCGCAGCAGATTATGAAGCGTTGCATCAGATTGCTTCGCTTCGCTCGCAATGACATGTTGCTTCGCTTTGCCCCGCCCGCCTCGCCTGAGTCCGCCTGTGGCGGACGCCGGCGGGCAGGTCTCAATGACCCTTGAAAGATGAGTGCGGTCGATCGAAACATGTTTTTGACAGCTCCTCTATCTTAAATATACCTCTGGGGTGGACTGATGAAACCCATCGCAAAAATGCCCAAAGCGATCAAAAAACGCATTCGATACATTCTGGCGGATATCGATGACACCCTGACGCTCAACGGTCGCCTGCCGGCCGCCGTGTTTGACGCGATGGAGCGTGTCCAGACAGCCGGCATTCGCATGATCCCCATCACGGGCCGGCCGGCGGGCTGGTGTGACCACATCGCCCGCATGTGGCCGGTGGACGGTATCGTCGGGGAAAACGGCGCCTTTTATTTCTATTACGATAACCGGCAGCATAAAATGAACAGGCGCTATTTTATAGCGAAAGAGCAGCGCAGCGCCGATCGCGATAAGTTGGCCAACCTTAAAATGGAGATTCTCAAAAAAATACCGGGTTGCCGGGTATCGGCCGATCAACGCTATCGGGAGGCGGATCTGGCAATTGATTATTGTGAGGATGTGGCGCCACTACCGATGGCAGATGTTGACCGTATTGTGGCCTTATTTGAAGCTGCCGGCGCCCGGGCCAAAATCAGCTCGATTCATGTCAATGGCTGGTTCGGCGATTATGACAAACTCACCATGACCCGGATGCTCATTGCAGAAGTGTTTAAAGACGATCTTGAAGCCGTTAAAGAAGATGTGATCTTTATCGGGGATTCTCCCAATGACGCGCCCATGTTTCAATTTTTTCCACATGCGGTGGGTGTCGCCAATATTGTACAGTTCAAAGAAAAAATTACGCATAGCCCGGCCTATGTGACCCGTCAGGAAGGCGGTTACGGGTTTGCCGAAATGGTGGACGTGATTCTGGCAAAATGAATATGGTATCCAAAAATGAGTGTTTGCAATTGATGTGCGACATGTTGATGCCCGAGCACATCGTGGTTCACTCCATGCAGGTGTGCCGGGTGGCAACATGTTTAACAGATCACCTTACATCGACAGGGAACCATCTGGACGGGCAGCTTATACGGGCTGCAGCCTTGCTGCATGATATCACCAAAAACCGCAGTTTTGAAACTGCGGAGAACCATGCCCTCACCGGCGGGCAGCAATTAGCCGATATGGGTTATCCGGAGATCGGCAATCTCGTGCGGCAACATGTCCGGCTGGATAATTATTCAGATCCCAAGGACATCTCAGAGGCCGTGATCGTCAATTATGCCGACAAACGGGTGCTGCATGACCGCATTGTTTCGCTGGATGAGCGTATGCGCTACATCCAGGAAAGATACGGCACCCAACCGCAGCACAAACACCGCATACAGATGCTGTGGGATAAAACACAGGTGCTCGAAAAGCAGATGTTTAAACAAATGCCTTTTTCACCTGAAGATCTTTATCGTCATCTTGCCGAGATGGACATCTCCCGCGAAATTGCGAATTACCGCAAGATGTGTCCACAACTTTCCGGCAACAACAGGTAGCGCCATGAGCGGTACAGCCCTGGCACTGGTTCTATCCGCCGCTTTTATGCACGCCTTCTGGAATTATCTGGCTAAAAAAAGCCGTCACAAAATTGCGTTTATCTGGTGGTTTATCCTCTTTGCTGTCATATTTTATTTCCCCATGTTCTGGTATTATTTTGCTGAAGCTCAAATTTCAGCAGTGGGGTGGGCCTGCATGCTTGCAACCGGCATCCTGCACACGTTTTATTTTTTCTTTGTCGGCAGCTCTTATGAGCAGGGTGATTTATCCGTCGTCTATCCGCTGGCCAGAGGATTCGGGCCATTCTGGGTGCCGATTCTGGCAGTGGTTTTTTTACGCGAACAGCTGAGCCTTTCCGGGATCACCGGTATTGGTCTGGTTGTGATTGGTATTTATGTCATTCATTTAAAGTCTTTTTCCGTTAAGACCGTTTTTGAACCCTTCAGAGCCATTCGCCGGCCGGGTTCAATCTGGGCACTGCTGACCGGTTTCACGATCGCGGCCTATTCGCTGGTGGACAAGGTGGGGATCCAATCTGTTTACCCGCCGGTGTACATTTATTTTATCTTTTTGATTCCACTGCTGTTGCTGACGCCCTACGTTATCATCAAAGAACAAACGCCGTTAAAAGAGGAATGGCATAACAATAAAAAACCGATCATGGTTGTCGGCTTTCTGGTCGTGTTTACCTACCTGCTGGTTCTTTTTGCCATGCAGACCAGCAATGTCAGCTACGTGGTGGCGGCACGGGAGTTGAGTATCCTTTTTTCGGCATTGTTCGGAACCTTCTGGCTGGGAGAAGGTCATCGTCAACCGCGCCTGATCGGAGCGATTTTGATTGCGGCCGGCGTCGGATTAATCGGGCTAAGTGGTTGAGCGTTTATAGATCCGTCTTCTGTAATTGCGCGTAATAATTCGGGTCGGCCGGATCGGTGGTCCAGGGCTGGTTCCGATCAGCATGTGGTTCGATTAATTTCTTTGACTTATTATTGAGGTTTTATAAAATTAAGGCAGCGATTGGGTTTTCCAAACCGGGTGCTTTGCACCCGGTTTCACCGCGTTGTTTTCAACGATCGGGGCCCTGCGTGCCCCTGTCTTTTACCGCCTTTGGCGATAAAATCCATGCCACCCGCTGTGCGGGTGGTCGTTGGCTCGTTTTTTTATCGACAGCGGTCTTCAGCGGTATAGTACGGCGGAGGTTGTACCATTATAGAGCCTTTTTTGTTAGCGATACTCGGAGCCGGTGCTTATGTCGGGTGGAACATCGGTGCCAATGATACGGCCAATTGTGTGGGCACATCGGTGGGGTGCGGGCTCATTTCATTCAGAAATGCCGTCATTCTGGTATCTATTTTTGCGCTCCTGGGATCCCTGTTGCAGGGACAGCACGTCATGCACACCATCGGCAAAGGTATTGTTAAAGTCGATCTGAGTTATCCGGCGGTTGTGATCGCCTTGATCTGTTCCGGTTTGTTTGTAACTCTGGCCACCTTTTTTAGGATACCGACGTCCACCTCTCAGGCAATTGTCGGTGGCGTCGTGGGCATCGGTCTTGCTCTGAGGGCCGAAGTCAACTATCCCAAGCTGATTGCCATTGCCGAAAGCTGGATTCTTTGCCCCATTTTGGTCATGGTGCTTGCGTTTGTACTGATGCAAGCGGTGAATTTTGTTCTGCGAAAATTCGAATCACGATCATTGTTGATGCAGCATGCCATGGGGCGCCTGGCCATCCTGTCCGCCTGTTACGTGGCCTATTCCATGGGTGCCAATAATGCGGGCAATGCCGTCGGCCCAATTGCCAATCTGGGAATTTTCCACCCCAAACTGTTACTTTTCATTGGTGGATTGAGCATTGCAATTGGCGCGGCCACATACGGCAAAAAAGTTGCGCATACCGTTGGGACCGGTATCACCCCTCTGGATATTCCGGCCGCTTTTATTGCCCAGATCTCGGCGGCTTTCGGGATGCATCTTTTTTCAATGCTCGGAATTCCGGTATCGACTTCATCGGCTATCGTGGGAGCGGTTGTTGGGGTCGGTCTTGTAAAAGGTGCCAAAGCCATCAGTACCAAGATGGTTTTCACCATACTTGTGGGCTGGTTGATTACCCCCACGCTGGCGGCGGCAGCGGCGTATTTATTTTATAAATTGATGCGAGCCCTGTGGGGTTGAAATCAGACGCTTGCAGACATCCGGTAAATCTGTGATAAAATCCGGTGGAATACCCGGTCGTCAATTCAGCGCGGCTTCTGCTCAAGTCCCGCGCACATGAATCAAAGGAGAGCGCATGATATTATTTAAAAAGGAAAAAAAGGTTATCGAACTGATTTTAAAACACCTGGAGATGACCGAGGAGACCATAAGGGCCTGTCTGCAAACCATTCAATACTATCTCGACGGCAACATCAGTGAGGCCAAAGACTGGGCACGTAAAACCCGCGGCACTGAATCAGAGGCCGATATCATTCGCTATGAGATTCGCGACAAACTTTATCGCGGCGCCTATTTGCCGCTTTTGCGAGAAGATGTGTATAAGCTCGTTGAAAGTATTGACAAGGTCGGCAATGCCGCCGAAGCCTGCAGCGATTTTTTTCTCAATCAGCGTCCCTTGATTGCCGTTGAATTGAAACCGTATTTTCTGGATGTCGGCAAAGAATCACTGGGTATCATCAAATCGTTGAAGCTGGCGGTGATGTGCTATTTGAAAGGCGATTGCAGTATTGAAACGGTTCGTGATCACACCCGGGAAATCGGCCTGCAGGAATCGCGGGTGGACAAGCTCGAATGGGATTTGACCAAGCAAATTTTCAACTCCGAGCTGGATTTTGCGCACCAGAGCCATTTAAAGCTGTGCCTGGACTCCATCGTAGAGGTGTCCGACCGCGCGGAAGATGCCGGCGACCAGCTGGAGCTGGCCACCCTAAAGTCAATGGTCTAAAATGAGATGTTATTGGTCATCCGTTATTTGTTATTGGAATTACGTCATAGAAGGGATCGGCATATTTAGATGTATCAGAATTGATTAGATTATCGGTACTGATAAGATCCTGCCATTAAATGACTTCCGTTTCAGCGAATTGCTTTATTTGTTTTTCAGAGTAGCCCAGTTCCTTTAAAATTGCAGCTGTGCTTGCGCCAAAATCAACAGCGGCAGTTCGCACCGATCCGGGAGTATCGCTCAACTTGACGGGCACTCCGATGACCGTCTGGTTTTCACCGCTTGCTCCCGGCACTTCCAGAATCATCTCGCGTTCGCGGAACAGCGGGTCTGCGATCACTTCTGAAAGGGTTTGAATCCGGCCCCAGCATATCTCCAGATGCCCCAGTTCCTGATCCCATTCTGCAAGGGTTTTTTTCTTAAATGTGGCGCGCATAAATTCGATGATTTCCCTGCGGTGAGCGTCATCGTATTGCAGCGCCGCATATTCGGGAACGTCCAGATGATCACACAGCCTCCTCCAGAAGCGGTTTTCCACGGCCCCGATGGATAGATAGCGCCCGTCAGCGGTTTCATAGGTATTGTAACAGGCATAGCGGTGAGACAGCATTGCATCGGCCCGCCGGGGATCCTGGCCGGTGAGCTGTTGAAAATAAAGAGCTGCCGGCAAAAATCCCACCATACCATCGGTCATGGATACGTCGACATATTGCCCCTTGCCGCTTTTTTCCCGGGTAAAAAGCGCCAGCAGGATGCCGATGGCTGCATTCATGGCACCGCCCCCGATGTCGGCGATCTGGATGCCCGGAATCGAGGGCGGACGATCCGGTTCGCCAATCAGATTCAGGGTCCCGGATTTGCTCAGATAATTGACATCATGCCCGACGCGATCAACAAAACTGCCGCTTTGTCCATAGCCGCTGATCGAGCAGTAAACAATTTTGGGATTTGCCTTGCGAACACTTTCATAGTCGACGCCCAGACGTTGGACGACACCCGGTCTAAAGCCTTCTAGCATCACGTCCGCCTTTTCGATCAACTGGAAAAAGATTTTTTTGCCTTCATCAGTTTTGAGGTTGAGCGTC
>JASFIG010000176.1:0-8974 GCA_050122795.1 Desulfobacterales bacterium | reverse complement strand
TTAATCGATATTAAGACCGGCATAAATGAAATGAATTAAATTAAGGGCTGTTGCTATGAAAAATCTGAAACTGGTCGCCAGCGATACCCAGAAGGGTACGCTGGTCAATGTCTCCGGCGTTGAAATTGGCCGTGATTTTGTCGTGATTGCCGGACCTTGCAGCGTCGAAAGCGAGACGCAGCTGTTGGAAACCGCCAGGGCTGTCAAAGCCGGCGGCGCAGATATGCTGCGCGGTGGTGCCTTTAAGCCGCGCACTTCACCCTATGCCTTTCAGGGCCTCGGTCTACAGGGACTGAAAATACTGGAAAAAGCCCGGCAGGAAACCGGTCTTCCGATCGTCACCGAAGTGGTCGATCCCCGCGATGTTTCCTGGGTGGCCGAGTTCGCAGATGTGCTGCAGATCGGAACCCGTAACATGCAGAATTTCTCTCTTCTTAAAGAAGTCGGAAAATCAGGACGCCCGGTGCTGCTCAAACGCGGCATGTACTCCACCCTCGAAGAATGGCTCAATTGTGCCGAGTACATTTTGAGCGAAGGCAATCCGGATGTCATTCTGTGTGAGCGCGGCATCCGAACCTTTGAAACCTATACCCGTAATACGCTGGATCTGAGCGCGGTACCGGCCATTAAGGAACTCAGCCATCTGCCGATTATCATCGATCCGACCCACAGCACCGGGCGCATCAGCCTGATTGAGTCGATGAGCATGGCGGCTGCAGCCGCCGGGGCCGATGGCATGATCGTGGAGGTACATCACAAACCGGAAGAGGCCCTGTGTGATGCCGACCAGGCCCTGACACCTGATATCTTTTCAAATATGATGAAGCGACTCAGACCGCTGAAGTCTTTTTTGAATAACCTGACAACCGGCGCGGCAAATTGAATCTGGCAAAGTGAGGCGAAAATGAAACCGGAAGAAATTCGTAAAAAGATAAGCAAGATTGATCGCGAGCTGCTGGTTTTGCTCCAGGAACGAATGGGGCTGGCGCTGCAATCCAATAAATTCAAGAAAACGCTGAGTGACCCGCAGCAGGAAAACGATATGCTGGCACGCGCGGAGCGTTTAAATCTGGATCTGATTGAAAGCACCTTTACCCGGCGGCTGCTGCATACCATTATTGACGAAACCAAACGATTGCAGGATGAAGACCGCTCCCTGGCGGCATTTCAGGGGGAGCACGGCGCTTATGGTGAAGTGGCCGCCCGGCAGCTGGTTCCAAAGGGCGCCTATATCCCCTGTCTGGAGTTTATGGATGTTTTCCGCGGTGTTGAAGAAAGTTACTTCGACCTGGGGGTGGTGCCTGTGGAAAACTCATTGGAAGGTGCCGTCACACAGGTCAATGATCTGCTGACCACCACCGATCTGAAAGTCATCGGTGAAGTCAAGGTGACCGTCAGTCATTGTCTGCTGGCTACCGAGGAGACCGATTACCGTGAAATCCGTCAGGTCTTTTCGCATCCGCAGGCGCTGGCCCAGTGCCGCAATTTTTTAATGCGCAACAAGCTTGAAGCGCGTCCGTATTATGATACCGCCGGTGCAGCCAAGATGCTGGCCCGGGAAAATCCCAAAGCAGCTGCAGCCATTGCCAGCTCTTTGTGTGCCGAATTGTATGACCTTGATATTATCAAGGAAGGCATTGAGGACGGCCCGTCCAATTCGACGCGCTTCTTGCTGCTGGCCCGGGAGCCGCATCCCGACAACGGTGATAAAACGTCCATCATCTTTGCCGTACCGCACGAAGCCGGCCGGCTATATGCAGTTCTCAAGCTCTTCGCAGATGCCGGGATCAATCTGACGCGCATCGCTTCCATGCCGCTGCGCTCGGATCCGGGCAACTACAGCTTTTTTCTCGATTTTGAAGGATCGGACAAGCAAACGCAGATCGCAGCAGTTCTTGAGGAAATGGAACAAATGACCAAATGGATGAAACATCTGGGCAGTTACCCGGCACATACATCCAGCTGAATTTTGCATGAAAATAGATGAGAACTTTCTTTACTATATAAAAAAGTTTTCCCCTATTTTTAATTTGATACGCTCATTAGTGGACGACCATTACCGGGCATGCAGCATAATGAATCACCTTGCGGCTGACACTGCCTACCAGGAATCCTTTGACGGCTCCCAGGCCACGCGTTCCCATGATGATAAGATCCGCCTTACAATTCTCGGCAACCTTTAGTATCGATTCCGTCTCATGGCCTTCCTTCAATTCCCCATTTACGGGAAATGTTGTGCGGCCCAACTTCTGCCTCGCATCATCAAGGACTGCCTGGGCCGCACTTTTCCGTTTTGCAAACAGTTTCTCAAAATCAGTATAACCCAAAAAATCAGAGGGATTGCGAAATACATGCACCAACCATAAGGTGGATTCAAAACGTTCAGCAATCGCCTTGGCACGCTGTAACGCTCTAAGACTAAACTCAGATCCGTCATATGCTAAAACAAGATTTTTAAACATTTTTTACCTCCACCTTTACATTAGTAGACTGATATACCATTTATTCAGGCTCCATTTCCGGTGAAGTCAGGACCTGACCGCTACCATATGACGGGTAGGTTTCTTCCGGTGACCCTGAAGATATGATCGCATAGCTCTGGAGCAAACGATTACCCAATAATTCTGCCAGACGTTTGTATAGCAAATGGCTATTGGTTGGATCTTTTTCCAAAATCTGTTGCAGCCTGTCTTTATCCCATATGAGCAGTTTCGAATCGGCCATGCATTCTGCCGATGCAGAATAACGTTCCCGACCGATCAGACTGGACCATCCGAAAGCCTCACCGGCATTGCTGACGATATAAACGATATGCCCGGTTTCCCCTAAACTCAGTTTGACGCGACCTTTAAGCAGGATATAAAAGCTGCTTGCTGTATCTCCCTCACGAAAAAGCCATTCGCCTTCTTTGCAGGTTTCAGTCACAGCGATATTCATGATTTTCTTTACGAAATTCTTGCTCATTTCCCAAAAAATATCTTTTTGTTTTAAATACATGCTCATTTTCCTTTCTATAACCGATGCGATTTATAGCGGTTGTCAAATATACGGTCCGATTGCGGCATGTTTTTTTGCACCAACACCGCTGCGCCATCCTTTTTTCGGAACAGTAATATGGCAAGCGCTAAAATGGATTGGATTTTGGATTACGCTTCGTGGAATACCGGCTGTCCGATTTCACCCAGGGAGAAATTATAAAAGACATGATGGCCGTCGTAATCCAGTACCCGTAAGTCATCGGATTGTTTGAGATCTCCCAGAATCACGTTAAAGTGTTGGCCGTAGCGCTGTTTGACGAGCTCTTCGGAAACTTCATATGCAATGTATTTCTTAATGCCCTTTTGGGTCAGTTTCTCGATCAATTTGGGATCGTCCAGCGCGGCATAGGTGGTCAAAATTAAAATGGGCCCTGTTCCTGTAAATAAAATGCCGGCTTTCATGGAGCACCTCCTTTTGTGAATGGGTTTTTAGAAGCACCTGGAAAGCTATTGGGCAACGGACAGGCTTTGGAATCCAGCAGATTTCGGCAGGAACCGTGGCGATGATAAACTCGAACAAGTTGATAAGCCGAATACTTGTAGGAAATGAGATCTAAATACGGAAAAGAAGATACCAGACCAAACAGATAATCATTTTTTTTTCAAATAACGTGTTGCAGGCCACAAAGGCGGAATCCGATTATCGACGGGTTCTGGAAACTTTGGATAAAACTGCGGTCAGAATTAAGACGCGATTATGTATATGCTTTCACTTCATAAATTAATGGTTGGCGGGTTGATGTCAAGAAAACCTGGCGATCAATTTTATGAACATATTGAAACAGAAATAGAATTAACACCGGCGTGAATCAAAGATTCAAACTTTGAACCCAGACGACCCGAATCAGGTTAATTCCAATTTTCGTTTGGACATATAGGAAAGCACCTCACTGGTGGACAACCGGCGGCTTCCGGGGCCCACCCGCACATAAAAATCCTCATTTTTTCCAATTTTAAGAAAGGCCGCCGACGGTGAGGGCTGACATTCGATCAGCAGGACTTTTTTTTCTTCCACCGGTATCAGCTGAAAGCGGATAAAACCCGAATGCTCCAGCCCGATATGCTGCTGGAGGCAGTTGTTGACGTGTAAAAGATATTTGTCCTCGTTATCAAACTGATCCGCTTCGGTGCCGAGGATATCGCCATCATCGCCTACACCCACCAGCAACACACCCCCATCGGTATTTAAAAAGGCCACCACGGACTTAAGCCAGGCCTTTTCAATACTCTTCTCAGAGCGGTTGGTTTTCAAATTCCAGCGCAGAGTGGATTTAAATTCCAGACGGTCACTTTCGCCACTGCTGATCAACGATTTGATCTTTTCGCGGTATGCGGTCAAATCGGTGGAAGCGGATCGCAGCTCATTTTCCAGCTGGCTGGCCAGTTGTTGATTTTGAGCCAGCACGGCCTTGTGCTGGAGATGGACTTCAAGCTGACGGGATACCCGGGCGACAACTTCATCCGGCTCAAAGGGTTTGGTAATGAAGTCCACCGCCCCCAGTGAAAGGCCACGTACTTTTTCTTTGGTATCATGCAGGGCGGTCAAAAAAATGATAACGCTATTCTGGGTGGCTTCGCTCGCTTTCAGGCGGGCACAGGTTTCATATCCATCGATACCGGGCATCATGATGTCCAGCAAAATAAGATCGGGTACGGCCTGCCGGGCAATCCGCAGGGCATCTTCACCGGATTTGGCACTTAATAAGCGGTAACCGCGGCCCTGGAGTGTCTGGTGCAGCATCTGAAGGTTGATGGCATTATCGTCCACCAGCAAGACAACCGGCGCTGGGGCGCCGTCGTTTTGAACTTGATTTGTTTGACCATTGTTGAGTTTATGCATTTGATCCTGAGAATACCGGACAGTAGAGGGGTCTTTGCCTCGATTGATGTTTTGGTTGGCACAGATTAAAAAAAATCCGTTTGGCTGTCAAATCCATTTCGGAATCGTGGCTAAAAGCCACTCCCACTACTGTTAATGATCAGCCGTTTTAAATTAATCAATTTTCACAACAATTGGTGGGAGTGGCATCTTGCCGCGATATTCGAGCATTTCGAGTCGGCCTGCGACGAGCTCAGCCGAGTCGTTTTACGCACACCTTAATCTTCATAAAATTAGATGTGTGATCCCGATTTATCGGGGAAACAAAGCACATGGGCGTTGGATACATTTTTGGGACAACTTCTGACAGTCCTTGCAATAAAGAGTCTAATTCGCTAATACCCTATCCGATATCTGTTAGGGCCCCGATTAAATTCATCATTGGCAGGTAGCGATGCAGGTCTTTATAGACAGTTTTCTGGCCGGAGCACAGGCTGCCAGAGGGGTGGCGGTCATTATCGATGTCTTTCGGGCGTTTAGCTGTACAGCGTTGCTGTTTTCACGGGGCATTGAAAAATGTATGCTGGTGGCCACGCCGCAGGAAGCTTTTGCGCTTAAAAGAGATAGGCAAGATGTTGTCTTGATCGGTGAAAGCGGCGGCATACCGATTGAAGGCTTTGACCTGGGAAATTCGCCCAGCGAGATTCGACGAAAAGAATCTGCTTTTTTTGACGGCCGCACCGTCGTTCAACGAACATCATCCGGTGTCCAGGGCGCTCTGGCGGCCCTGGACAGCGCTACAGAGGTCCTGGTTGCCGGCTATAATGTGGCCCGGGCCACCGCCGATTATATTCTCTCGCAGCAGCCGGCGCGGGTCAGCCTGGTGGCCATGGGCTGGGATCTCAAAGAGCGCGCCCCGGAAGATGAAGGCTGCGCGCGCTATATCGCCCATCTATTAGGTGCCGGGGACTACGATCACAATAAAGCCCTGAGTGATATTCTTTTCAATGAAACCGCTCAGCGGTTTTTGCGCGCCGACAACCCGCATTTTCCGGCCGAGGATCCGATCCTGTGTCTGCAGCGGGACGTGTATGATTTTGCACTGCGTGTTGAACGCGTAAAGCAGCTGGTTTGGGTTAAAAAAACCATAATATAACCGGATATTCAAATCAGCTATTGCGATATGAGCACCGGGGTATTACATTATCCTTCTATGTAATTATCTAATCGGTTGAACAGGAAATATATTCATGCGGTTCAACAACTTCTGGGATTATCGCCGAATTCTGTTTTCAAAAGGCTTTGCCTCGGCAGTGTGGCAATCAAGAAAAAATGTGCTGGCCTACGGTCAGGGTCGCCCACTGAATGCAGGGCCTTACATGGCCGAGCTGGATGTCACCTATCGCTGCAACTGCCGCTGCCAGATGTGCCAGCGCTGGCAGGACCTCCGAGGTGATGAGCTGCGGGTCGATGAATACGAGGCCCTTGCTGCTGAGCTGCACGACCTGGGTTCCCATCAAATCAGTATCGCCGGCGGAGAGCCGCTGATGCGCGACGATGTTTTCGACATCATCGAGAGTTTTTCCGGAAGGAATATGTCCGTCAATATATGCACCAACGGTCTTTTAATTGAAAAATACCACGAGCAGATTTGCAGCGCCAAAGCGACCTGTGTGACCGTCAGTCTGGACGGCGTTTCAGCCGACAGCCATGACACCATCAGAGGCGTCCCGGGCTCCTACTGCCAGATCGAAGACGGTATCCGGCGGCTGCTCTCACACCCGCGCTCATCACGGCCGATCGTACGTGTCCGTATGACCATCTCAAACCAGAATGTAAATGAAATAGGCGCATTTTTTCGAAAATGGGATGGGGTGGTCGACGACGTTCTGTTTCAGCCGGTGCATCATTGCAACGATGCTTATTATACCGGAATGGACGAAAGCAGCTTGCATCTGGATCCCGAGCTGATCGCCGAACAAATCAAGGCGACACCACTGGCCAAAGACGGTTATTTGACGCGCCTGATTGGCAGCCTGAAAACCGGCGGTTCGTTTCCGCAGCAACAATGCTTTGCGGCCGTCTTGATGGCCCGTATCGATCCCTGGGGCAATGTTTACCCCTGCCTCGAGCAGCACTTCAGGGTCGGATCCATTCGGGAAACCGATTTTCGAACCATCTGGAACTCGGAGCGCGTCCGCAAAGAGCGCCGGCATCTGGCCGGCGAGCGCCCCTGCAACTGCTGGTACAATAACACCGCTTTGATTGGTTATTACGGCGGTTTACTGGAAAAGACCCGTATCCAATCGCTCTGGGATCTGGCGCGCCACAATGTCGCCTGTCATACCCCGGCGGTCTTTTCAGACAAAAATTCTAAAGCGGCACCCCTGAAATAAAATTTTTCGATCGGCATCTAAACGCTATACCGCTTGTCATCATACTGTTCCCCAAAAAGGATGGCGGCATAAGTGGTTGACGTTCAAAAGTTAGGGACGCATGCTACCGATGAGTCCTTTGCCGGTCTGTTTAATATGAAACATCGCCTGATCGGCAAGAGCCATCAAGCCTTCACGATTATCGGAGTCATTCGGAAATGTGGCAATGCCAAAACTGGCTGCCAGGTTCACATGGTAACCGGCGTTAGATAAGTATGTCGTATGCATCATTTTATAACGAATGAGTTCAACGAGTTCCGTCGCCTCACTTTTATCGAACCCGGGCAGCACGATAACAAACTCATCACCGCCATAGGCAACACCAAAGCACGGTCTGTTTAAACAGCCTTTGATGGTATGGGCGACCTCCTTGAGGGCCTGACTCCCATTCAGGTGACCATAGGTGTCCACCACGCGTTTGAAATTATCCATATCCATAAACACTAAAGAAAACGGCTTGGCGGTTATTTGGCTTTCTTCAATGAGTTTATCCAGTATTTGATAAAGATAGCGCGTGTTAAACAGCCCGGTTAAATTATCGTGGATCGAAAGGTTGCGGAATTTTTTGCGGTCCTGCCTGAGCGCTTTTTCCAGAGCCTTTTTCTTGGTATTGTCGACCATGATGCCTTCAAGAATGGCATCTTCCTCGTCACGCTCGATGTATCGAATATTTGTCATAACCCAGACAGGCTTCCCATCTTTGCGCTTGAGCCGCAGTTCATGATTTTCAACCGTACCTTTCTTTTGAAGGATCCGGATCAGGCGGGCACGGTCCTCAGGATTGTAATAAAATTTAATGGCACCCTCTTTCAGCGCAAGGATCTCATCAACTGAATCATATCCCAGAATACGCGCATAGGCCGGATTGACGCGAATAATCTTACCGGACAAGCGGACTTGAAACATTCCCTGCACGGCGTTTTGAACCATATTGCGGTAACGCTGTTCCGCCCTTTTGAGCTCTTCCTGCGTTTCTTTTAAATCGGTTAGATCCGTCAGAAAAACCATATAGCCCGCAATCCGGTTATTTTCATCATTGAGGGTGCTGCGGCTAAACAGCATGGGAATCAAGCTGTCATCCTTGGCGCGAAATAAGGCTTCAAAACTGAAATGATCGGGACTGGCGGAATAAAAGTTAAGGGAGTCTTTAACGTAAAATTTGTCGACCAATTGACCGATAAAGTCATCACAGTTATACCCGGAAATCTTTAACAGGGCTTTATTGACTTCGACGATCACACGATTTTCATCCAGCAGCATGAATCCTTCAAAACGACTGTTGAGAACACGATGGTATTTATCTTCATCCTGCTTTCTTTGGGCGCGGCATTCCTCGAGCTCTTTTTTCAGTGATTCAATTTGTTGTAATAATGGGTCGGGTGATATTGACGAATTCATCTAATTCTCCACAATCCGATTTAGGGATAAATTACATTTTGAAATTCCTGGAAGCAAAAAATCTCAAATAAAATTAGGAAGTAATCCGGAGATTGTCAAACGTTTGGGGCGTTGTTTTTTCCGGAAACAGGTCGTTGACATGCGTTTTTACCGTTGTGGTGATTCGATACTCCATTTTACGAACCTCTTGTTTTACCTGGCGATCCGAAACCGGCGAATTGCGGATCGACTTTAGCTGCAGCGCAAAATAGGACGGCACCCGTTAAACCGATATCAAAGCAACC
>JASFIG010000175.1:0-9025 GCA_050122795.1 Desulfobacterales bacterium | reverse complement strand
TGATTGTTCCCCGGACCGAGAATTTAACGCTTACTTACGGCGGGCTTTCTTTAGGCGGGGTTTCTTTTGAAATGCAGGAAATCCAAGAAGCCGAGCTGGCGCAGGTAAGCTCCATCAAAAATGCGAACAACATCGCGGCCCTTGGCCCGCTGGTGCTGGGGGTTGTGGATGTCAATTCGCACAAGGTTTTGCTGGCCGGTGTGGATTTCAGTGCATCGGCTATTCTAAAACCCTGGTGGCAATTGCAGGGTCGGCTGCCCGGTGAGAATGGTGTCATCTTAGGCGCCGAGGCTGCTCGCATCCTCAAGTTGAGCAGTGGAGATCGCTTTAAAATCAAAGGTCGGGAGTTTGTGGTTTCCGGTATCCTGCAGCCCACCGGCTCACAGGACGACCAGCTGGTATTTGCCCGGTTGAGCACCGCGCAGGCGCTGTTTAACAAAGGGGGGCGGGTTTCCATGGCCGAAGTGGCTGCCTTATGTCAGGACTGTCCGATCGATGACATGGTTCGGCAGATCTCGGATGCGCTGCCGGGTGCCAAGGTTATGGCCATTCAACAGGTGGTCAAAGGCCGCATGCAAACCCTGGGACAGTTTAAAAAATTTTCATTTGGTATATCCGGTGTAATTTTGCTCATTGGCAGCCTTGTGGTTCTGGTAACCATGATGAGCAGTGTCAGGGAGCGAACCGATGAAATCGGTATTTTTCGTGCCATCGGATTTCGCAAACGCCATGTCATGAAGATTATTTTTTTAGAGGCTGCAATCGTGTCCGGGTTGGCCGGCATCCTGGGGTACCTGTTGGGCTGGGGAAGCACCAAGGCGGCGGTTCATGTCTTAAACAAGGGGCATTCCGGAATTGTACCCTTTAATGCCGAACTGGCGGCCGGCGCTTTCGTTTTGGCACTGTTTATCGGTCTGGTCTCCAGCGCCTATCCGGCGGTTATGGCCGCGCGGCTGGATCCGGGTGAAGCCCTCAGGACACTTTAAGCGCTATTTCAGGTTGTCTATATTTGTGTCAATTTATGATGGCACTATCATTTTTTGGCTTTTGAATATAAAAAACCGAAAACCGAAAACCGAAATCCGAAACAATATTGAATGACCAAAATTTTAAAACCATGAACGACAGGATATTTAGAAAATGAAATTCAAGGTAAGCACTATTAATGGAAATGGATGTTTAGGATTTTGAGAATTAGATATTCTAATTTGTTTCGAGTTTCGATATTCGTGCTTCGAATTTGTACTATGAGGTGACCAATGAGTTATATTACTGCACAGAATCTGAATAAAACATACGGGCGCGGCGATGCAATTGTGTCTGCGGTCAGTGATGTCAGTTTTCAAATCCAAGCGGGTGAATTTATCAGCCTGATGGGTGAATCCGGTGCCGGCAAATCGACGTTGCTTTCCATTATGGGGGCCATGAACGCGCCGACTTCCGGCACGTTCGTGGTTGATGAAATTGACATCTACAGCCTCAGCTCGGAACAACAGGCGGATTTTCGCCGCGAATTTCTGGGTTTCATATTCCAGGATTTTTGTCTGGTGCCCTACCTGACGGTTTCTGAAAATGTCATGCTCCCGCTGACCATCGTGAAAAAAAGCCGCAAACAAAAACAGCAGATGGTCAGAAGCGCGCTTTCACAGGTGGACCTGCTGGACAAGGCGGCGCGGTTGCCGAACCAGATCTCTGGCGGTGAAAAAGAGCGCGTGGCAATTGCGCGGGCGATTGTCAACGAACCGCCGGTTTTACTGGCAGACGAGCCCACCGGTAATCTGGACAGCAAAACGTCGGCGGATATCATGAAATTGCTGCAAGATTTGAACAATGGTGGTATGACCATTATTATGGTCACTCACAGCGAAGCATGTGCCCAATATGCCCGTCGGCTGATGCGGGTTTCCGATGGTAAAATCGTTGCCGATCAAACCCTGTCCGGCAGGTTTCTGGCAAATTGAATGTTATGATGAAAAAGATGCCCTCACATCAGTTTTATGTTCTGTCAATTATCCTGGTCGTTGTTGCCGGTATGGGATGTTATCTTTTTTATGCCCAGTATACTGCCGTAGCCGGCTCGCCCGAACAGGAGCTGGAACGCCTGTTCGGCAACATGGGGATCCTTAAAATGCCCCATACGACCCGGCCTCTGGAAATCCACCTTAAGGATATTTTCGGTAACACGGTCAGCTTATCATCTTTCCGTGGCAAGATTGTATTCCTTAATTTCTGGGCCACCTGGTGCCCCACCTGCGTTGTCGAGATGCCATCGATGGAAAAATTACATCAACAGTTCAAAAATAAGGACTTTGCGATGGTTGCCGTTAATATGCAGGAGAGTGAAACGCAGGTAAGATCGTTTTTCAATAAACTGCAACTTTCGTTTACCGCGCTGCTGGATTCCAGCGGCGAAGTCGCCGCCGGATTGGCCGTTAATGCCCTTCCGACGACTTATTTTCTGGACAAGGAAGGCAGGATCATGGGTGTGGCACTGGGTCCCCGGCAATGGGATAAACAGGCATCCATCGAGCTTTTTGAGTTTTTAATCGACCGCCCTGAGCCTGTTGCGACAAGCAGCGGCTCATGACCCCTTTCTAAATGTCTTTGATTTTAATCGCTTTGCGCCTTTGTGCTCACTGAAAGAACCGGACAGGGGGCCTGACGCGCCACCCGGTCTGTTGTTGACCCCAGAAGCAGCGTTTTAACCAATCCGTGACCACGAACACCCAGCACAATCATATCCATCTCATTTGCTTCGGCGTACTTTCCCAGGGCTTCATACGGTTGGCCGCTTAAAATGAGTGTTTCCGGTGAACACCAATTGCGGGCATCTTCCGGAACCATGGTCATGAGTTTTTCGGTTATGCGCCGATTCAGTTTCTGCTCGATTTCTTCGCTCAGCACTTTATCCGGTTTGAGCAGCACGCTGGAGGCGGATGGCTCTATTACATGGGCCAGATAAAGGTCCGCCTCAAATTCCTGCGCCAGGCTGACGGCATGTTGAAAGGCCAGATCGGAATCAGGCGAAAAATCGCACCCGACCAGGATTTTTTTGAGGGTTATTTTTTGGTTGACCGTGTCCACGAATTTGTGTTCCGGGCTGTGAACCACCAGCAAAGGGCAGGCCAGCACACGCATCAGGCGTTCGGTAACCGATCCGAGTATAAGCCGCTTCAGGCCGGAACGGCCGCGGGTGGCGGCAATGACCAGATCAATATCTTTTTCTTCAACAATCCGTGACACTTCGTCGGCGACATGGCCGACGGTGATCAGAGGCTCCCATTGCACGGCCTGCTTGCCGATGATCTCATTGAGCTGCTCGGCAGCCTGTTTTTTGATGCGGTTTTGCTGGTCGACCGGGTTCAGCTGAAACTCCCCATAAATGGCAATCGAAGATAAATCGATCACATGGCAGATGTACAATTTGGCTTCGAACTCTCTGGCCAGTGCGACTCCGTAAGGTATGGTATAATTGGAAAAATCGGAAAAGTCCGTGGCACAAAGAATATTTTTCATCTGTACTCTCATGGCATGTCCCCCTATTTTTGGCCTCACGAAAAATCAAGGCCCCTGATTGTTAAACTTGATTCTTAACTTGGGTTACGGAGTACCGGAGTACTGGAGTGTTGGAGTGTTGGTTGAAATCACTGACTGATTGATTGTTCTTTACTATGTCTATCAGTCTAATACTCAATCACTCCTACACATTTTACGCTATGTTATCTTTCTTATTCTATCGATTGGGTCTTTGGCAAATGTTATCCCTTTATGACGGCGATTGGTTCTAACCTGGCCACTTTTTTGGCAATGCCGGCAGTGTGTACGACGTTCACAACCCGATCCACGTCTTTATAGGCAGCCGGCGCTTCTTCCGCCAAACCGGGCATACTGCCTGCGCGGATGTGGATGCCGCGGCCCTCGAGTTCTTCGCGCAGTGTCACGCCGCGAACGCTTTTTCTGGCTCTCTTGCGGCTCATTGTGCGCCCGGCTCCATGACAGGTCGATCCAAAAGTTTGAGCCATTGATTCGCGGGTGCCAACCAGAACCCACGAAGCGGTGCCCATCGATCCGGGAACTAAAACGGGCTGCCCGATGTCGCGGTAAACCGACGGCAGTTCCGGTGATCCAGGTCCGAATGCGCGCGTGGCGCCTTTGCGATGAATGCAGAGCCGCAAGTCTTTTCCGTCGATTCGATGAGTTTCGACCTTCGCCATGTTGTGAGCGATATCATAAATCTGAAAAATATGATGATCGGAAACCTTGCCGGCCAGGACCTGTTCGAAACTGCGCCGGATATGAAAGGCCAGCACCTGACGGTTGGCGAAGGCATAATTGGCGGCCGCCTTCATGGCGGCCAGGTAATCCTGGCCTTCGGGACTGCTCAACGGGGCACAAACCAGTTCGCGATCCGGCAGATTGAGTCCGTAGCGGGAAATGTTTTTTTGAAAGCGTTTGACGTAATCGCCGCAGACCTGATGACCCAGGCCACGTGACCCACAGTGGATTTGGACCGCGATTTGTCCCTCAAAAAGCCCGATTCGCTGTGCAACTCCCGGGTCCAGAACCTTTTCGACCTTATCCAGTTCAATAAAATGATTGCCGGCACCCAGTGTCCCGACCTGTTTTAGGCCGCGCTCCTTGGCGCGCGGGCTAACTTTTTCAGGGTTTGCCCCGTTAAGGCAGCCGCTTTCCTCGGTACGTTCCAGGTCCGCCTCCGAGCCGAATCCATTATTAACAGCCCAGCGGGCGCCTTTTGACAGCACCTGATTCAGTTCCTGCTTTTTTAGTTTAATGTTGCCCCCCTTGCCGACGCCGCTGGGGCAATTGCTGTACAGGACTGTCGCCAGATCATTCACAAAGGGACCGATCTCTTCATGATCCAAATGCGTGGCCAGCAGGCGCACGCCGCAATTGATGTCATAACCCACGCCCCCCGGAGAAATAATGCCGTCCGGCAATTCGGTTGCCACAACGCCACCAATGGGAAAGCCGTAGCCCTGATGGATGTCCGGCATTGCCAGGGCGTATTTGACAACTCCGGGTAACGTCGCAGTGTTGATGAGCTGCTGCAGGCTGTTGTCGGTTATAATGCCTTTTAACAGCTCTGCGTCGGAATAGAAGCGCGCCGGCACCCGCATGTCGGCTCGGAATTCGGCCGGCACTTCAAATAGATAATCATTGAGCTGTTTGATTTCATGCTTGGCAACCATTTTGTCCTCCCGGACTCAAAGAGCCGCAAATGTCAAATTAAAAATTAAATCGATAAGATCCACTTAACATGTGTTGTTTTAATCTTTTTAAAATTTGAAACGCTCAACAAATTTGTTAGACGTCGAACACGATCGTCGCCTCAACCCCACGGTTCGTTTTTTTTATTTTTAAATTGTGATAGGTCACCGCTTTAATTTGCTTTTCCAATGCAGACGCTCTTGCTCCGATGATGCTGGCATCAATTTCAGTTGCGGTCATCGTATGGATGCTGATCGTGCTAAATACCAGCATTTCAGCTTCGGCCCAGTAAGCCAGCTCACTGAGCCATTCTACCAGAAGGCTTTCTGTATCGCTCGCCTTTAATTTCACGGCCTTTGCAATTTCCCCCGAAACGCCGGATATATCTGCCATCATCAGGCTTGTCATCCCTTGAGCCGCACTGATAAAAAGCTCCTTGAGGTCTTTGCCGTAAACTTTCAAGGCGTGGTCAGCCGTATGTTCAATTTCCTCAAAGCCCATCGCAGTATTGAAAATGCCCGTTATGCAATTATTTTTTATTGGGAAGATAACATCAGCAATATTTTTGACTTTAGCATTGTCCGCCCTATTATTAAACCTTGATTGCAAAAATAACACTTGTAGCGTTGAAACGATGGCAACATGGGTGATTGTTTGCCAGTACCCGGAGCCATCAGCGAAAGTCAGAGTCGGAATCGTGTCGATTCGATTGGATGTGCTGCAATAATGAATGAAATTTGCAAAAGGCAAGCCGTCAAAAGCGTTTACACTCTACTTACCTAAATTTATCTATTGGAGCGACAAAGTCAAGCACCATCTTCTTATCTGCAACTTGAACCGTTGGGCGGCACATCGACACACACATATCATTCTGTCAGTGTCCGCCGGCGCCGGTGTATCAGCACGCGACCGGCCGCAATCTGTGTTTCCGGCCGATGGGTCCGCCAAAAACTTCTTTACAATCCAAACCCGGCTGATCTATAAGCAAAAGGGGTATCAGATCCGTTCCTTTCTTTGCCGCTCAATTGTTTAAACGCGTACGTTTAACGTCTTTAGCAGCTCTACCAAATGTTAATCAAAATGGTTAGAGACATTTTAAATTCGAATATTAAAATTCAACGATTTACAAAGAGGTGATGCATGGAACACCAATATGACGTAATTATTGTGGGCGCTGGACTGGCCGGGCTGCGCGCGGCGGTTGAGATCGGAAAAGATGCGCATGTTGCCGTTCTGACGAAGGTTTTTGCAACCCGATCCCACTCCGGTGCAGCCCAGGGAGGCATCGGCGCCGCCCTGGGCAATGAAGAAGAAGACCACTGTGAATGGCACATGTTCGATACGGTCAAAGGCAGTGACTATCTGGGAGACCAGGATGCCATCGAGATTCTGGCCGATGACGCACCGCGTGCAATCTATGAGCTGGAAAATCTGGGGGTTCCGTTTAATCGGACTGCGGAGGGCAAAATCGCTCAAAGGGCCTTCGGCGGGCATACGCGCAACTATGGCGAGGCACCGGTTAAAAGGGCCTGCTATGCGGCCACCCGCACCGGCAGAGTTATTATGGACACGCTCTGGGAGCAAAGTTTGCGCAGAGGCATTGAATTCTTCGATGAATTTCAGATGCTGTCCTTAATCGTCAACGATGGGCAGTGTTGCGGCGTGGTGGCCTATGAACTTTCTACCGGAAAATTGCATGTATTCCAGAGCAAAGCCGTCATGCTTGCTACCGGCGGGGCCGGGAAGATATACAAGACCACCTCCAATGCCTTTGCCAGTACCGGCGACGGAATGGCAATTGCCTATCGGGCCGGGGCGCCCCTGGAAGATATGGAATTTGTTCAGTTTCATCCCACCGGTATTTACAAACTGGGTATTCTCATCAGCGAGGCGGCCCGCGGTGAGGGCGGTATTTTATTGAATAATGAGGGTGAACGCTTCATGGAAAGGTACGCCCCGGTTATTAAAGACCTGGCACCGCGTGATATGATTTCACGGTGCATGCTCGAGGAAATGCGCGCCGGCAGAGGCATCGACGGCCAAGACTATTTCCATCTGGATTTGACGCACCTGGGTGAAGATGTGATTGACAAAAAGTTGGCCGAAATTACCAGCTTCGCGCGCACCTATGCGGGTGTTGATCCAATTAAAGAGCCCATTCCGGTTCAGCCCACCTGCCATTACATGATGGGCGGGATTGCCACCGATGCCGATGGCCATGTGATCGTAGATGCGAAAAATACCGCCTTTGCGGGGCTTTATGCTGCCGGTGAATGCGCCTGTGTGTCCGTACACGGTGCCAACCGGCTGGGATGCAATGCGCTGCTCGATACGCTGGTCTTTGGGCGGCGGGCCGGTATCGCCATCAAGGGCTTTATACCATCGGTTGCGCAACCCAAGCTGTCGGACCGACCGGAGAAAAAAGACGCGGACATGATTAAAGCCTTAATGAACAGCAGTGGCCAGGAAAACAGCGGGCCGATCAGGGCCGAGTTGCAGGAAAGCATGATGGAAAATGTGTCTGTTTTCCGCCAGAAAGATTCTTTGAGCACAGCGCTCACAAAAATAGCGCAGCTAAAAGAGCGCTATCTAGATCTTTCCATTCAGGACAAAGGGAGCTGTTTCAATCGCGATCTGCTGGATGCCATCGAGCTGGGTCATTTGCTGGATCTGGCCGAAGTCATTACCCGCAGTGCGCTAAACCGTGAAGAAAGCCGTGGTGCCCACTCCCGAGAAGATTTTCCGGAGCGCGACGACAAAAAATTCCTGGTCCACACCATGGCCCGTCACGATGCAGACAAAGGGCCGCAAATATTTACCAAACCGGTTACGATTACAAAATTTGAGCCCAAAGAGAGGAAATACTAAGATGCAGTGCCATTTTACCGTTTACCGATATGACCCCGGTGCGGATCAAAAACCGCGCTACCAGGAATATGATATTGAGGCCGAACCGACCGACAAAATTTTGGATTGTCTGAACAAAATCAGATGGGAGCAGGATCCGACGCTTGCTTTTCGATCTTCCTGTGCCCACGGGATCTGCGGTTCTGATGCCCTGATGATCAACGGCCGCATTGAGCTGGCCTGCCAGAAACTGGTGCGTGATTTTAAATCCGGCAACAATTTTGTCATTGAACCGCTGCCGCTTTTTGAAGTGGTCAAAGACTTAATTGTTGATCTGGAGCCTTTTTTTGAAAAATATCGCCAGGTGCAGCCCTATCTGATGCCCGGCAAAAACGATTCGGATAAAGAATTTATCCAGGATGCTGAAAATCAGGAGTTTATCGAACCGGCGCTCAGATGCATCCTGTGCGCCTCTTGCACTGCAGGTTGCCCGATCAACCGCGCCCATCCGGCTTATTTAGGCCCGGCCGCATTGCTGCGTGCTTTTCGCTATATTTTTGATTCGCGTGATTCCAAAACAGAAGAGCGTCTGGGACAAATAGACTCCGATGACGGCGTCTGGGGCTGTAAAACCATGTGGTGGTGCACCGAAGTCTGCCCTAAAGAAATTCCGATTACCAAATGTCTGGGTCAGATCAAACGGGCCGTTAAACAAAGCTCAAAAAAGAAGTAGTGCCCGAACAAGAAGGTTCGCCTATATTTTCATTTGGTGAATGATAAGGTATACAGATCTGATGCGATAATACGAATAATTGCTTCAATTTCAACGAAGCTATTAACACCATACAATATCTCAGTGCCTAAATTGAGCGCTTGTCAAGGTTTATCCGCCTCAGGCAGGTTGCCGCAGCTACACGGCAGATGGCGTTCCGCTATAGTAATACTATGC
>JASFIG010000174.1:0-9033 GCA_050122795.1 Desulfobacterales bacterium | reverse complement strand
GATGGCAGTCGTTTTGGTTTTGAGCTCAAGGACAGCATGCTCCTGAGCGGCAAATCGATCCACCAGTAACCTTGTGATATCGGTCCACAACGTCCAGATCAAACTATCGGTAAATTCACCGGTCCCGATTCGAAGTAGGCTTTTCTGCGCCAATACCGAATCCAGTTCGGCCATAAGATCTTCATGATTGACAAAATACTCCAAGACGGGCGGATGAAAATAGGTTTGCAGGATACAATAGGCGCAATCCATGTAGCAAAAAGTGCCGATGTGCAGAATGCGGTAATCACAGCAGGTATAATGGCGAGTGCCCGGGCAGCGTTTAAAGAATGCGCCCTGATTGCGGGATAAATATAAAATTTCTTTTCCGCTTTGGACAGGGTCCGGAGTCGATGCAACCATCTCGTGCACCTGGCGTGCACTTTGAACGATCATCGCAGGCACATCCAGACGTGCTTGGATGGATTGCGTCAAAGGGAGATCGACGACCTGCCGGTCGATAAAGAGTTTTGATATTCGCATGCTGTTCAGCGCTTCAATATCTTGCCCAACGCAGGATGTTCGATTATTTTATGAACCTTTGCATTCAGATCACCCAGGTCCTGCCGATTTTCAAAAAACAGCGTCATGGCATAAGTGGTGCCCTCAAAATCTCTGGGCGGAACCAACTGGATCTGCTTGCCGAGTTTGAGCTGCCGGACCTGTTTTTGGAAGTTTGCTTCGGCTCCGGTGATCGCTGGATATCTTCTAAGACGCAGCATAGATCGAATTTGCTGGCGTTGAATTGCAAGATCGAGATCCACATTCTGTAAAATATCCTGAAGCGGTTGTTCGTTGATCAATTGCTGGATGGAAATATCTTCACGTCTGGCAATCTCGGTCGCCAACTGGAGCAATTCCCGTTGCCTGTTCAACCCCAGTTTGAGCTGCTTGAAAAGCGCAACGAACATTTCAGCATCCTTGGCAGCCATTTTCCCAAGTTCCAGGGCCATCGCCAAATTGATAGTGTCTGATAAAATGCCTTCCTGGATGGGAATCGCCAACCGGCATAATTGCTGAATTTTCATTGCTACAGAGGGATTGACCGGCAATCCCAGTGCCTGCGCGGCCGTTTTCATCTGTCGCCGGTCTGGGCTCATATCCATCAGCAAAGTCAATGCCCGGGAAGTCTCGATCAGATTCAGCGGCCGTTGCAGGCTGTTGTCGGCAATGGCCAGCTGGGCGATTTGAAAACGATCCTGGCCCGCAGAAAGGACTCTGGTGCTTACCGATTTCCACCCCAGCTGACGGCAGGCGGCGATGCGGCGAAAGCCGGACACAACACCGTAACCGGAGCTATTTTCCATCAAAATCGGTGGATGCAGCAATCCAAGAGATGGGATCGTCTCCAGCAGATCTTCCATCTGTTTGCGGGTGGTTATGCGATAAGTTGAATCCTGGGTGTCTATGCCCGTCAGTGAAACCGTATCGATACGGGCCGCGGAAATCGGTGTAATGGATTTGTCTTCCGGGCGACCATTCGATGATTTAGAGTCCATGACTGTTGCCGGTCAGCTGGGTTAAGGCATCCAAATACTTTTGACGCGTTTTTACGACAACCGCTTCGGGCAGGGCGGGTCCGGGTGCTTTTTTGTCCCAGTCCAATGAATTTAGATAATCACGAACAAACTGCTTGTCATAGCTTTTTTGAGCCCCGCCCGGGCGATAGCTTTCCTTCGGCCAAAATCGCGACGAATCCGGTGTTAAAATCTCGTCAATCAGAATGATATCATCATCGATTTGACCAAATTCAAATTTAGTGTCGGCAATGATGATGCCACGTTCATCGGCCAGATCGGCACCCTTTTTGTAAATGGCCAGACTGAGATCCCGGATCTTTTCGGCCTGCTTCTGGCCGATCAGACGCGCCGCTTCGTCAAAGTTGATATTGATATCATGCTCACCGAGCTCAGCTTTGGTTGATGGGGTGAAAATGGGCTCTGGCAATTGTTCGGATTCCTTTAATCCCTCCGGTAATGATATCCCGCAAACGGCCCCTGTTTCGCAATATTCTTTCCAGCCGGAACCTGAAATATAACCCCGTACAATGCACTCAATCGGCAGCGGCTCGGCCTTTTTGACCAGCATGCTGCGACCCCGCAAAAGGTCTGCATACGGTTGGCAAACAGATGGGTACTGCTCGACATCTCTGGCAATGACATGATTTTGAACAAGGGGTTGCATGATATCAAACCAGAACAATGAAATCTGAGTTAAAATAGTGCCTTTATCGGGGACCGGATCCGGCATGACGACATCAAAAGCAGATATACGATCGGTTGCAACCATCAACAGATATTCGTCCAGATCATAAACATCTCGAACCTTGCCGCGTTTTAAAAGATTTAATTCTGGAAATTCGGTTTCACTGACGGGTTTAATCATGGCTTACACTCCTCTTTGCATTTATGTGTCTGAAAGGGTCAAATAGCCCGCTAACCGCAGCCGGCTGGCTGTTAACGCAAATAGGCAGCCTCAAGGCAGGCAGTTGTAATGCGCTCTATATCCTTGATGTAAAATCCAGAATTGCGGCCCAGGGGCTGTAAAAAGGGTTCAAATACCGCACTGGTTTATCAACAACCACTATATATGGGGTATTCTGAAATGAAGGTCAAGGGGCAGGTAAAGATTTGCAGAAACTTTTTTCCCTTTATGTGCTTTTGACCTGAAAGGCATTAATGAATTGTTTAAGGACAGTGCGTGCCTTTTCATTGGTCTTGAGAAATTCAATCCCGACCTCATGTTTACCATCTTGATTGGTGCGACTGTGCACAGGACGTCCGGTGATCTCCACCAGATCTTCTTCCAGTCCGAGTGTCAGCGTAATGGTGTGCTTTTCATCAATCGGGAAATGGGTCTCCAGTAAAATCCCGGATTCAGATACATTCAGCGTGCGTCCCATACCCTGCTTGATAATCTGATTGTTTTCATCTAAGCAAAAATAGGAAAGATTCAGCGAGTCGATGCGGTGGTGTTTTCTTTTTTCTTCTTTGGCCATAATTCTCACTATTTTGGGTTTTGTTTTCGGTTTAGGGTGATTCGCCTTAAGTCTTCTGATCTTGAAAGTCACAGGTGACCCGGGTGCTTACAGAAACAGAGGTTGCCAGGTGTTCGATAATGTTCTTGAGGGTAGATGACAGTCCTTGATGCTCTGATTCCAGCATTTTTGAGTCAACGGCAGACAATTTAAGATTATTCGATGAAAATACCGCTGCAGAATAAGGCTCATGCCCCATTTCCAAAAATGGAATCCGTCCGAAAAAATCTCCCTTTTTAAGCTGGGCAAGCGGTACGTAGCCTTTTTCGGTTTGACGGGCGATGACCACCTGGCCGTCCTTTATCGAAAATAGTCGATCTTCATCCTGGCCCTGCTTCATTAATTGTTTTTTACCCTTGATGTAACTTGCCGGATCGTGTTGATTCTCCTTGATCTTAACGGCCATTTCGACAATCTGCTTCAAGCGGGAATCAACGCTGATCAAAATATTTTTAAAATCCGATGATACATTGGCCAACTCATTGGCCAGCAGTTGCGAATCCAACATGCCCAGTTGTACGTTGCCCACAGCGGTGACGGTTGCCGTGCGCACACGGCCCCCGGCAATCAGAGCTGCGACGCTGCCCAGAAAGGCCCCATCCCCTATTCTCAATATTTCGATTGAACCGTTTGCCGCCTGTTTGCTGATTTCTGCGATGCCTTCCAGAATGACCCATATCCAGTTACCATGGTTGCCTTCCTGCACGATTTCATCTCCGTCGTAAAATCCTTCTTCGTCAACCACGTACGAATAATCAACCAGCGGTCCTTTGATCAGCGGTACTTTGCCGGACACAGTCGTTTTCTCAGCCGGGTCGGGACTGGCAGCAGTTGTCGGACCGATTTTCTCGATCTTGCCTTCGTCCAGTAGTCGAAGCCCGTCCAGAATTATTTCCATTCGGCTTTTGGTAATGGTTTTTTGACAGGTGGGTTCTTCCTGTACAAATTCAAAACTACCATCCGTCCATCCGAACAGTGAAAATATGGCATCTAAACCGGATAAGGTCCCGTTGGTTGCATTTATCGGATTTCCTTTATCCAGATAGACCAATCCCGCCTCCGCATTATAGCTGCTTTTAATTTGCAGTATACCGGAACTACCGTTGCTGCCGAGTAAATTTAATAATTCGCCTAAATTTAAAAAATCCAGGCTTCCTGATAGCGACACAGAGTTGTTCATATTCAAACGCGATCAATCTTCAAACGAGACAAAGGACGCGGATGCCCTCCATTAGCTGAATTGTACCATAAAAACGCCCGGTGTTAAAAAATAAATAGCATCCCTGGTGCAAAAATGGGAAAACACGAAATATTTTCGTGTTTTATCAATAGGTTAAATCATTTAATAACTTTTGAACCACACAGTAATAATGACGAACGATGGGCTAGCTGAGCTCGTTTTGGACTGATTGCATGACCAATTTCATGCACGCATGCAGTGTTTTGCCGACGCCATCTCCTTTTAAAGCGCTGCCCGGAAAAGCAGGGACTTTAAGCTGACGATTCAGATCGTGCTGCATTTTCTTTAGATCCATGATTGCAATATTTTCTCCGGTCAGATCCCTTTTGTTAAATTGCATCACCAGCGGCACCTTGAATATGCTGAGACCGTAGTCCTTCAGGTTTTGTGACAGATCTTTCAATGACAGCATGTTTTTTTCACGCCGGACTTCAAGGGAATCGGCTACAAAGATAATTCCATCAGCCCCCCTTAACACCAGCTTGCGCGTAGAGCTGTAACGGACCTGTCCCGGCACTGTATATAGTTGTACGCGTAAGTCGCAACCCCTCACTTTGCCCAGGTTTAACGGCAAAAAATCAAAGAAAAGGGTGCGGTCGCCATCCGTGTTGATGGAGACCATTTCTCCCATAACTTGCTTTTTAAAACTCTTATGGATATATTCCAGATTCGTGGTCTTGCCACATCTTCCCGGTCCATAATAAACGATTTTGCATTCAATTTGTCTTTTTTTTAGATTAACAACTGCCATAAGGTCTTTCTTTAAATGTCGGGTTCTCCAATACTACTATCGGATCAGAATCACATTTCCTTTAGAATTAGAATATTTAGCCACTTCCAGTCTACGAAAAGGATTCGGATGGCATCTAAATCCAATGCTTCACCTATCAGCAGCTGTTTTGTCAACCTAAAAAAAGCCGAAAAATGCTGAAAGTAGTTATAATTTATCTTAATTATGGGCTTTCTGTCAATATCTGTAAAGCGATAAATCTGTTGACAACCGACGAATGAATAAGGCAACATCATACGCTTTTGAACGATCTGAAAAGTTCGGCAAGGCCAATTCTTCGACCCAAATCTATGCGCATCCACATGGAAGGAGGACCCAATGGACAAAAAAATTACGGTTATTGGAGCCGGCAATGTTGGTGCCACTGCCGCCCAGCGGCTGGCGGAAAAAGAGCTTTGCGATGTCGTACTTATCGATATTGTCGAAGGTGTTCCGCAGGGCAAATCCCTTGATCTGACCGAAGCCGCTCCGATCGAAAAACATGATGCCCATCTTACAGGTGCCAATGCCTATGACGTATCAGCGGGTTCCGATATCGTTATCATTACGGCAGGCATCCCGCGAAAGCCGGGGATGAGCCGTGATGACCTGATTGGCACCAATGCCGGCATCGTCAAAACGGTAACCGAGCAGGTGACCGCCGCATCACCGAATTCGATACTCATTATCGTCAGCAATCCCCTGGATGCTATGTGCCACGTTGCCCATCAAGTGAGCGGGTTTCCCAAGGAACGTGTTATCGGCATGGCCGGGGTTTTGGATTCAGCCCGCTTCCGTGCCTTTATCGCGATGGAACTGAATGTCTCGGTCGAAAATACCCACGCGTTTGTCCTTGGCGGACACGGCGATACGATGGTTCCGTTGCCGCGATATTCAACTGTTGTCGGCATTCCCATTACCGAGTTGATGCCGCAAGATCGCATTGATGCTTTAGTCGACCGCACGCGCAACGGAGGCGCTGAAATCGTCAGCCTGTTAAAAACCGGCAGCGCCTATTATGCCCCGGCTTCTGCTGCGGTTGAAATGGCCGAATCCATTTTAAAAGATAAAAAGAAGATTTTGCCCTGTGCCGTTTATCTTGAAGGAGAATACGGCATAAACGACCTGTTTATCGGTGTCCCGGTCAAGCTTGGATCCAAAGGTGCTGAAGAAGTTATTGAGATCACCCTGACCGAAGCGGAAAAAGCAGCCTTGCAGCATTCGGCCGATGCGGTTCAGGAGCTCAAGGATATTCTCAGCAAATTGGATTACTAGACTCTTCAGGGATCAAAAAGGATCGAGGCTCAAAATTACAGCTTCTGGCTACTGGCTTCTGGCAGCTGGTTTGCGTGATCGTGTATCTGACAGTCATTCAATTCGACCTTTTCAGACGATTAGAAGATTGTACCAGAGGGTATAGATATTTTTCGGTTGAAGATCGTTAAGTCAAAGCCAGGAGCGAGCAGCAAGCAGCCAGCGGCAGAACCTTTGAACGCAGAACCCTGAACCTTGGAGCTTTGATCTACTTGGATTCGGGATTTAAATATCGATGGATGGCTTCGGCGGTTGCAGGCGGGATTCCGGGAAGCGCATTGAGCTGCTCAATGCTGGCTTCCCGAATTTTTTTGAGACTTTTAAAGTGCTTCAGTAAAATTGCTTTTCTGGTTTTACCGACACCTGGAATTCCATCGAGCTCTGATTGCAAAGCCGCTTTGGTTCTGCGTTTACGGTGAAATGAAATTGCAAAGCGATGCGCTTCGTCTCGGATACGTTGCAAGAAAAGAAGCAAGTCTGCATCCTTGTCGAAAGCGACGGGATTGGTACGCTGCGGTTTAAATATTTTATCCCGGGTCTGCCCTTTTTTTTCGTCCCTTTTTGCAATGGCAATCAAATCAAACTGATTCTCCAGGGCCAGTTCTCGGATGACCGCCTGAGCGATGCCGAGCTGCCCCCGGCCCCCATCAACCATGAGCAGATCCGGACCGGGTCCCGATCCGGGCTGCGATTTTAGTTTCCCCAGTCGCCGACTCAAAACTTCATTCATATAGGCATAGTCATCCTGGATATCAACAGCCTTGATTTTAAACTTGCGGTAGGCCGACTTACAGGGCTTGCCTTTTTCAAAAACGACCATACTGGCAACTGCCTGCGCTGCGCCGATATTGGAATTGTCGAAACACTCGATGCGTTCGGGCAGACGCGCTAGTTTGAGCTTTTTTTGCAGACGCGACAGCAACTCCATTTCAGCATTGCGGGCTGTCAACAGTCCCTCAAGCTCGTTTTCAGCATTGCGCAAGGCCATGGTCAGCAATTTGGCTTTTTCGCCTCTTTTGGGATTCAGGATTTTTACTTTGCGGCCCTTTACCGTTTTGAACCAGTCTTGGATCAGTTTGGCGTCCTGCATTTCAACCGATACCAGGATTTCTTTAGGCAGCATAACCGGTTTCTCGTAATATTGGCGGATAAAGGTGCCCATGGCTTCTTCATCGGTTGAGATGGTTTCCTCAAAGCTGAAATGCCGCGTCCCTTTCAGAAAACCTCCGACAACATTAAACACCATCACCAGTGCCCAACCTTTGGAGCGAACAATTGCAAAAACATCTCGGTCCTGAAAATCGGTTGTCACCGCAATCTGCTTTTCAATTGTTCTTTGAAGTGAAAACATCTTATCCCTGAGGCGGGCGGCTTTCTCAAACTCCTGGGCCCGGGCGGCCGAATTCATTTGTTGTTTTATTTTGGCAATTAAGTCCTTGGCACGACCATTCAGAAACATAATGGCTTCATTGACCTGTTCCCGATAAATTCGGGGGTCGACATCCATGCAGCAAGGGGCCAGGCATCCTTCCATCTGGCAGTGAAGACACGGCCGCGTGCGCGTTTTAAAATCCTTGGCACGGCATTTTCGCAATTTAAACGTCTTATTGATGGTCTTAAGGGTTTCGCGCACAGCATGGGCAGAGGCAAACGGCCCGAAGTAAGTGGCATCGTCTTGTCCGATTTTACGCACGATGGTGAAGCTGGGGTAATTTTCCTGCAGGTCCAGTCGCAGAGAGGGATATCGTTTGTCGTCTTTTAAGACCACGTTGTAACGCGGTCGGTGGCGCTTGATCAGATTGGACTCCAGAATCAAGGCCTCTTTCTCGTTGCCGGTGATGATGGTATCAAAATCGACAATCTTTTTAATCAGCACGCCGGTCTTCATGTCGGTATGGCTGCTGTTTTTAAAGTAGGCCGCCAGGCGTTTTCGTAAATCCCGTGCTTTACCGATATAGATAACTGCACCACTGTGATCTTTAAGCAAATATACGCCGGGCTCATGCGCTACACGGGCGAGTTTATCGGTCATGTTTGCTGCCGGATCTGTGTATGGGTGTTGTTTTTTCATATTCGAGACGACAAGTGGAATGCCTAAAGTTGAAGAATTCTATCATTTTTAAGATAAAGGACTGAGCGCAACGAAACCACAATTTTAGGCATTTTAGCTCATTTTAAATTTTAGATCATTTACTGTTGCGGGCTTTAGAAAACGACAAACATCATACTAACCGATTTTACCTCAGTTTACAGCTCGAATACAATCAGCTTTTTGAGCTTTTGAATTTGATCGCGCAAGGCAGCAGCTTGTTCAAATTCCAGCGCCTGGGCCGCTGTTTGCATTTCGCTTTCCAGCGATTTAATGAGCGCATCCATGTCGTCCAAAGATTTGTATTCGCTGATATCATCTGCCACTTCATATTTGGGAGCTGCCTCGGCTTCTTTGGCAAAATCGAAAATCGGGGTTACTTCTTTACGGATGGTTTGGGGCGTAATCTGGTGCCGCTCATTGTAAGCGTGCTGAATTTTTCGGCGCCGACGGGTTTCATCCATGGCCTGATGCATGGAACGCGTTACGGTATCGGCGTACAGCAAAACCGCTCCACCGGCATTTCGAGCAGCCCGACCAAAGGT
>JASFIG010000173.1:0-9061 GCA_050122795.1 Desulfobacterales bacterium | reverse complement strand
TTTCAGCGCGGATTGCGCGTAACACCCAGTTGATTGTTCAGGAGGAATCCCAAATCTGCCATGTTGTTGACCCGCTGGCAGGTTCCTACTACATCGAAGCATTAACCGACGGGATCATTCGCGAAGCCGGCAAAATCATTGATGAAGTCGAAGAAATGGGTGGCATGGCCAAAGCCATTGAAACCGGAATGCCCAAAATGCGAATTGAAGAAGCGGCTGCCCGCCGGCAGGCGCGCATCGACCAGGGCAAGGATGTCATTGTGGGCGTTAACAAGTACCAGATCGAAGAAGATGTGGATCTGGAGATTCTTGAAGTTCCGGCCAGCGTCAGAGACGAACAGATCACGCGCTTAAATAATCTCAAAGCAGACCGCGACGCCAGGGCTGTCGAGCAGGCGCTGCAGGCGATCATCAACGCTGCGGAATCCGGCGGCAATTTGCTGGAAGCCTGCATTCCGGCGGTACGGGCCCGGGCCACCGGCGGCGAAATCTCAGACGCCCTTGAAAACGCATTCGGGCGTTTCGTGGCCACCACTCAGTGCATTTCCGGTGTGTATGCGTCCGAATACGGTGACAGTGAGATTATCGAATCGATTCGCAAGCGGACGGCCGAATTTAAGGAAAAAGAGGGCCGGCGCCCGCGAATACTGGTAACCAAAATGGGTCAGGATGGTCACGATCGAGGTATTAAGGTCATCGCCACCGCCTTTGCCGATCTTGGATTTGATGTGGATATCAGCCCTATGTTTCAAACTCCTGAAGAGGCTGCCCGGATGGCGGTTGAAAATGATGTTCATGTGGTCGGCCCGTCCAGCCTGGCCGCCGGGCATAAAACCCTGGTCCCTCAACTGATTGAATCGCTCAAAAAAGAAGGCGGCGAGGACATTCTGGTGGTGGTCGGCGGCATCATACCGCCGTCGGATTACGAGGCGCTATATGCTGCCGGTGTGGCCGGCATTTTCGGCCCCGGCACACCGGTGACCGAATCCGCCAACCAGGTGCTCAAGGCACTGGAGCAGAGGGGCTAGACGGGAAACCGAACAGGTTCAGGCCTACAGTGTCTTTAAGTGCCTTAAAATAAATTCGAAACACGAAAAATGAATCCGGCTGACCCCAACATATTGATCAAAGGCCTCCACAAACAGGATCGCAGGCTGTTGTCTAAGACCATCACACTGATTGAAAGCGCGCGCCCCGACCATCATCAGCTGGCGCGCAAAATTGTTGACGAGGTATTGCCGCACACCGGCAAAGCGATTCGGCTGGGCATCACCGGCGTGCCCGGCGTTGGTAAAAGCACGTTCATCGAAAGTCTGGGTATGTTGCTCGTAGAAAACGGCCATCGGGTGGCGGTTCTGGCGGTGGACCCCAGCAGCTCCAGAAGCGGTGGCAGTGTGATGGCTGATAAGACCCGAATGGAGAAACTGGCGGTCGAGAAAAATGCCTTCATTCGTCCATCGCCATCCGGCGGCACCCTCGGGGGTGTGGCCCGCAAAACGCGAGAAACCATGCTGGTTTGCGAAGCCGCCGGTTTCGATGTGATCATCGTCGAGACAGTCGGTGTCGGCCAGTCGGAAACCACCGTTGCGTCGATGGTTGATTTTTTTCTGGTATTGATGCTCGCCGGTGCCGGAGATGAGTTGCAGGGTATAAAAAGAGGCGTACTGGAACTGGCCGATGCCTTAGCCATCAACAAGGCCGATGGCGACAACATCGCAAAGGCCCAGAAAGCGGCTAAAATATATAGCACTGCACTGCATATGCTACAGCCTGCCTCCCCTAACTGGGACCCGCCGGTGCTGACCTGCAGTGCGCTGGAAATGACGGGAGTTGCCGAGATCTGGCAAACGGTTCTGACATTTCATAAACAGTTTACCCGCAGTGGCGAACTGGCGCACAAACGCCAGAAACAGGCTCTGGACTGGCTGTGGTCCATGGTTGAAGATGAGCTTAAACAGCGATTTTATAATAATCCTGAAATCAAACAAAGACTCGATCAGATTACGCGTGCGGTGGCCAGGGGAGAAACTGCACCGACCCTTGCGGCCGATAAATTGCTTTTTTTTCTTGACAATCAGCGTTTGGTCTAGAAAATTCATTCTTTTACACCAACGATCCAAAAACGGTCATCCATAAAAAGGCAGTTTCAAGGTTGCATTCATCCCAAGCGCAATGACATTTTGGAGTGCGGGAGTAAAGGAGTATTGGGGTGTTGTCGAATGATATCCATCCTTAAACCCGGCACTCCAGTACTCCAATCCGGCCTTCGTAGCCGAAGCTACTTCGGCGGAGGAGGCTGCTCCAATATTCCAATGAAAGGATATGAATAATGGGTGTGGTCGACGATAAATTAAAAGAACTTAAAGCACGTGAGGCCAAAATCCTCGAGATGGGCGGCGAAAAGGCGGTCGCCAAGCAACATGAAAAAAATAAACTTACCGCCCGGGAGCGATTGAACCTGTTATTTGATGAAGGAACGTTTCGCGAGATCGATATGTTTGTCAATCATCGCTGCGTCAATTTCGGCATGCAAAAGGTTGATATTCCTTCGGATGGGGTTATTACCGGTCACGGCCTTGTGGATGGCCGACCGGTTTTTGCGTTCTCCCAGGATTTTACCGCCAGGGCCGGGAGCCTGGGAGAGATGCACTCCAAAAAGATATGTAAAGTCATGGACTTGGCCCTGAAAGCCGGTGTGCCATTTGTGGGCATAAACGACTCGGGGGGTGCCCGCATTCAGGAAGGTGTTGATGCCCTTTCCGGGTACGGGCAGATTTTTTTCCGTAATTCTGCCGCCTCGGGCGTCATTCCGCAAATTTCAGCAATCATGGGGCCCACCGCCGGGGGGGCGGTCTACTCGCCGGCCATGACCGACTGGGTGTTTATGGTCAAGGGCAGCAGCTATATGTTCATTACCGGGCCCGAGGTGATTAAAGCCGTTACCGGGGAAGAGATTACCTTTGAAGATCTGGGTGGCGCCAAAGCACACAATGAAAAAAGTGGAGTGGCCCACTTTGCCTGTGACAGCGATCAAGATGCCATCGATCGTATCAAGCGATTGCTGTCCTATCTACCGTCCAATAATATGGAAGATCCACCCGTCGTTGATACCCATGATGATCCCCGTCGCAGCGATACCTCGCTAAATTCGGTTATTCCCGATAACCCCAATAAATCATATGACATGAAAGACGTCATTCGGGCCATTGTCGATAACGGGGAGTTTTTCGAGCCCCATCAGTATTTTGCCCGCAACATGGTGGTCTGCTTTGCCCGCCTGAATGGCAGAAGCATCGGCATCATCGCCAACCAGCCTAAGGTGCTGGCCGGCTGTCTGGATATCAATGCCTCGGACAAGGCCACCCGCTTTATCCGCTTTTGTGACGCTTTTAACATCCCGATGCTGACTATTGCCGATGTGCCCGGATACCTGCCCGGCAGCCAGCAGGAATGGGGTGGGATTATCCGGCATGGTGCCAAGCTGCTGTGGTGCTATTCGGAGGCCACAGTGCCCAAGCTGCTGCTGGTCACCCGCAAAGACTACGGAGGCTCTTATCTGGCAATGTGCTCCAAAGATCTGGGTGCGGATATGGCCTTTGCCTGGCCCTCAGCTGAAATTGCCGTTATGGGTGCGGCCGGCGCCGCTAATATCATCCATCGTAAGGAAATATCACAGGCAGAGGATTCGGCGACCAAGCGCCAGGAAAAAATTCAAGAATATGAGGAGCTGTTTTCCAACCCCTATCAGGCTGCCAATAGGGGCTATATTGATGCCGTGATCGAACCGGCCGAAACCCGGGCGCGCCTGATCGATGCCCTTGAGGTCCTGTGCACCAAACGGGAGACCCGCCCACCGAAAAAGCATGGGAATATTCCAATGTGATTGAATATTGAATACTGAATATTGAAGAATCAAGACTCTCCAATAATATTCAATATTCAATAGAAAATATTAAATATTATTAAGGAGTTCAGATGGGAGATGACCAAAAAACAGCAGCGGCCATTGCGGCGGTGCTGCAATATATCAAAACCGAAGAAGAAGCCATTGCCATGCAGTCCGCCATGGCGGCGGCAGCGCCCCAGATGCCGGGGGTTGCACGGCAACCTGCACCGGTCGTTAAGCCCTGGGGCGTCAGCGGTCGGCAGGCCCAAATGCAGATGGGTCACTTGATGCAGATGAGAACCTTTCGTAAGCTGTAGGGGGGTGTTTTGGGTTTGGTATTTCGTGTTTCGTATGGTTTTCGAGACGACGCCTTACCAAACACCAAACACCAAACACCTAACACCAAACACCCTGCTTTTAAAGTCTATAAAAGGAGTATTTAAAAATGAGTGAAGACATTCAAGTTAAAATGACGACAATGAATTATGACAAGGATCGGCCCAGGGCGGAAAATCCCGTCAAAGTTGAAGACCTGTCTCTTCGCGACGGCCACCAATCTTTGTTTGCCACCCGCGGCCGCACGGAAGACATGATTCCGGTGGCCGAAATGATGGACGACGTCGGTTTCTGGGCCATGGAGGTATGGGGCGGCGCCACCTTTGATACCATGCACCGCTTTTTAAATGAAGACCCCTGGGAACGGATGCGGACATTGAAACGCTACATCAAAAAGACGCCCTTTTCGATGCTGCTGCGGGCCCAGAACCTGGTCGGTTATCGCAATTATGCCGATGACGTCGCCAAGGCTTTTGTCGAAAGAACCTGTGAAAACGGAATGGATATCTTTCGAACATTCGATGCGCTCAACGATTATCGTAACTTTGAAACCGTGGTCCCGGTGATCAAAGAATACGGCAGGCATTTCCAGGGCTGCATTTGCTATACGATGACCGAGCCGCGCATGGGCGGTAATGTTTACAACATCGACTACTACGTCAATAAAGCCAAAGATCTTGAAAGAATGGGAGCAGACAGCATCTGCGTGAAGGATATGGCCGGCCTGCTGGCGCCTTATGATGCTTATCAATTGATCAAAGGCCTGAAAGCGGCTGTCAAACCGCCGATTCACCTGCACAGCCATTTTACATCCGGGATGTCACCGATGACCTTTCTGAAGGCCATCGAGGCCGGCGTGGATATTATTGATACGGTATTGTCGCCCTACGCGTATCGGACATGCCATGCAGCCATCGAGCCGCTGGTCATGACCCTGCTGGGCACCAATCGTGACACCGGTTTTGACATCCGGCTGCTGGCACGGATCAACGAAGTACTGGAAAAAGAGGTCATGCCCAAATACCGGCACCTGCTGGATGATACCAAAATGTCCATTATCGACATTAATGTGCTGCTGCATCAAACGCCGGGTGGGATGCTGTCCAATCTGGTCAATCAATTACGCGAAATGGATGCCCTGGATAAAATTGATCAGGTCTATGCCGAACTGCCGCGAGTCAGAAAAGAGCTGGGGCAAATTCCGCTGGTGACCCCCACCAGCCAGATTGTAGGCACCCAGACCGTCAACAATGTACTGTTTGACGACGAAAATGAGCGCTATAAAATGATCACCGGCCAGGTAAAAGATCTGTGCTACGGTTTATACGGCAAAACGGCCATCCCGATTGATCCCGAGGTGCAGAAAAAGGCCCTCAAAGGCTATGAGCGCGGGGAGGAGCCGATTACCTGTCGACCGGCCGAGGTTCTTGAGCCCGAGCTTGAAAAGGCTAAAGAAGAAATCGGCGATCTGGCTGTCGATCTGGACGATCTCCTGATCTATGCGCTTTACCCGGTCACCGGCAAGCGCTTTTTGAAATGGAAGTACGGCAAAGAGCAGCCCCCGCAGGATGTGAAGCCCCGAACCCTGAAAGATGCGGCCGCCGAGCAGGAGCTCATTAAAAAGGCCAAGGCCGGCCTGCTGGTTGAAAGGGCGGCCAAGGAAGCTCCGGGAAAAAGCGACAACACCCGGACGTTTAACGTCTTTGTGGATGATGACTACTTTGAAGTCGCAGTGGACGAAGTCGGCGGTTCACCGGTGGTCAGCTACGTGCAGCCAATGGTTGCGGGCGCGCAAATGCCGGCCGCCGCGCCACCGGCACCAAAGGCGGCTCCGGCTCCAGCACCTGCCGCTCCAAAGCCGGCAGCAGCTGAACCTAAAGAAGCCAAACCCCAGGCTGCCGCTCCGGCGGCAGCCGTGGAAGGCACGCCGCTGACTGCACCGATGCCCGGCATGATTGTCAAATATGAGAAGAAAGAAGGCGATTCTGTCAGCCAGGGTGAAACCGTGGTGGTGCTGGAGGCCATGAAAATGGAAAATTCGCTGCCGTCTCCCGCCAGCGGCACCATCAAAAGCCTTAATTTCAGCAGCGGCGATTCGGTGGCCAAGGGAGATGTGCTGGCTGTCATAGGTTAGAGCGTTCAGGGTTCAGGGTTCCGCGTTGCGCGTTACGCGTTACGAGTTGCAGGTTAGCCCTGCCAGCAGCCAACTTACCGAATTTTCAGAGCCTTTAAACCTTAAACCTCTGAACCTTTGAACCCTGAACCCTTGAACTATGTGCTTTACGTTAGAGAGGTTTAATTTCGCCTGTGCGCCTGCAGGATAGACGGAGATAAAAAATGAAGATCCACGAATATCAGGCCAAGGAGTTGTTCAAAAAATATGCCGTCCCGGTACCGGAGGGCGGGATCGCTTTCACCGCCGACGAGGCTGTTGCCGTCGCCAACAAATTGGGCGCATATCCGGTGGTCGTTAAAGCCCAAATTCATGCCGGCGGACGCGGCAAAGGCGGGGGTGTTAAGCTGGCGCAGTCAGCCGATGAGGTCAAAAGTATTGCCGGCGACATTATTGGAATGAACCTGGTCACACATCAGACCGGTGCGAGCGGTCAGCCGGTCAAAAAAGTATTGGTGGAACAGGGCCTGAACATCGCCAAAGAGCTTTATCTGAGCATCATTCCGGATCGTTCATCGGCCCAGATTATCATCATGGCCAGTGAAGCCGGCGGGATGGACATTGAAACGGTGGCCGCCGAGACACCGGAGAAAATTATCAAAGTGCCGGTCAATCCTTTGCTGGGTTTGCAGTCCTATCATTGCCGTGCAGCGGCTTTTGGGTTGAATCTGAGCCCGGCGGTCATCAAACCGTTTGTGGCCATGTTAAAAAATCTTTATCGGCTTTTTATGGATGCTGATTGTTCGCTGCTTGAAATCAACCCCCTGGTCATCACAGCCGAAGAAACCGTGGTGGCGCTGGATGCCAAGGTGAACTTTGATGATAATGCCCTTTTCCGGCATGCGGATATTCAGGAATACCGTGATCTGGATGAGGAAGATCCACTGGAGGTGGAAGCTTCCAAATTCAATCTTAACTACATCAATCTGGAAGGCAATGTCGGCAACATGGTCAATGGAGCCGGGCTGGCGATGGCCACCATGGATATTATCAAACAGGCCGGGGCGGAGCCTGCCAATTTTCTGGATGTTGGTGGCGGGGCCAGTGCCGAAATGGTCGAAAACGGCTTTCGAATAATTTTAAGCGACCCCAATGTCAAGGGCATTTTGATTAATATCTTTGGCGGGATTTTACGCTGCGATGTACTGGCCAACGGCGTGGTGGAGGCCGCCAAAAAGACCGGGATCAAAGTTCCGGTGGTGGTGCGAATGGAAGGGACCAATGTGGATGCCGGCCGTAAAATTCTGGCTGAGTCGGGCCTGAATCTGATCACCGCAGCCGACTTGAAGGATGCCGCCCAAAAAATCGCCGAAGTCGTCCGGTAGAGCGCGCCAAGCTTGCGGTTTGCGAATTGAATTATCCAAGCGAGGGCCGGTATCTAATATCGAGTAAGTCAACCTATGGAATACTGGAATACTGGAATGTTGGAATGCTGGGATTGGCGGAAAAAGATAAAATATTGAGCAGATGGCCTGTGATTCGGAAATTAAAATAAGGTTATTATCCGCTTATCAAACCCAATATTCCATAATTCCAGCATTCCATTATTCCTCTTATTCATGCTGATGATTAAAGTAGCTTAGGAGACTGTTGTGAGCATATTTGCAGATAAAGACACCCGGGTTGTGGTTCAGGGAATTACCGGAAAAGAAGGCCAATTTCATACACGGCACTGCATTGATTACGGAACCCAAATTGTGGCCGGGGTTACGCCCGGCAAAGCCGGGCAGAAGATGGATGATGTCCCGGTTTTTAACAGCGTGCAAGATGCCGTTGTTGCAACCGCTGCGGACTGCAGTTTGATCTTTGTGCCGCCGGCCTTTGCCGCCGATGCGATTATGGAAGCCGCAGATGCGGGGCTGCGCCTGATCGTGGTCATTACCGAAGGAATTCCGGTGCTGGATATGATGCGGGTTAAAAATTACCTGCAGCCAAAACCCGTGCGCATGATCGGGCCGAACTGCCCGGGAATCATCACGCCCGGTGAGGCCAAAATAGGTATTATGCCAGGGCCGATTCATAAACCGGGTGGGCCGGTCGGTGTGGTGTCCAGGTCCGGGACCCTGACCTACGAGGTCGTTCATCAATTAACGCTGAATGGCATCGGGCAGACAACCTGTATCGGCATCGGGGGTGATCCGATCTGCGGTACGAGCTTTATTGATTGTCTGGAAGCCTTTGAGCAGGATCCCGCCACCCGGGGTGTCGTCATGGTCGGTGAGATTGGCGGAACGGCCGAGGAGGAAGCTTCCGAGTATATTGCCCGTCAAATGTCCATTCCGGTTGTGGGCTTTATCTCCGGTCTGACCGCCCCCCCCGGCAGGCGCATGGGCCATGCCGGCGCCATTATATCCGGCAGCAGCGGAACAGCTCAGGCCAAAATTGACGCCATGAAGACCAACGGGGTTCATGTGTGTGAAGATCTGGGAAGCCTGGGGGAGTTTTGTTCTAAGGTCTTTAAATAGTGTTTAGTATTTAGTGTCTTGTGCCCGATTTTGTATCCCTAAACACGAAACACCAAACACCAAACACGAAACACCAAACACCAAACACCAAACACGAAACACCAATTCGCAAACAAAGTTTGGGAATTTTTTTATGCACGAAATGGGTATTGCCCTGCAGATTGTTGAAATTGCCACGGCTTCCCTGCCGGCGGATTTAGG
>JASFIG010000172.1:0-9092 GCA_050122795.1 Desulfobacterales bacterium | reverse complement strand
GTGTAATCCCGATTTATCGGGGAAACGCAGCCATTGGGTGTTAGATGCATTTTAAAGGTCGCTTCTAGATGTTGCATTGGAATTCAGCCACTGGCTCCTTCTTAAATTCTGCAAATTCCATGATGGAATCCAACTCGACATTACCGCCTCCCCGGGCCAGCCCAGCCGTAACCACAAAGTCAAAGCAACGCACCGCCGGATTGACTTGCTTGGCCGCATTCTCGATGCTGTTCAATCCGTTTTGCCGAAAGTCCCGCGTAAAGTTCTCCATAATTTCTTGAGCCTCATCCAGATCGGAAAACGGCAAAACCGTGCAAAACTGGTTGATACGGCGCCGGGCGGAAAATCCACCGACCAGGCCAAAGTGTTTATTGATGTAATCGCCCATCGTTCTGATGCTGACCTGGGCGGCGGTGTGCCCCAGATTATCAATGATGCGATCCAGGTCTTCCAGCGTAAAAAGGACAACGATAAAATGTCGCTGCCCGTTATGACGAACCAGATCGGTTTGATAGCGTACCTTAAACTGGCGCCTGGAATACAGGCCGGTTAATTCATCCTGCAAACTTTCAATGCTGTTGATGATCTCATGGTAAAAAGGATGATCGAATTCTTCAAACGCTTCGGGGGTGCCTTGAAAAACGATCTTTTTTGCGTAAAGGGCCAGGATGTGATCGGATATGAAAAATACATCCGGAATATCGTGACTGATTAGGACCGCCGTAAAGCCGTATTTCTTTTTGTATTCAGCGATCATTCCCAGGATGGCATTTCGGCGAACAGGATCCTGGCCGGTTGTTAACTCATCAAACAAAACAATTTCCGGATCCGTTACCAATGCCCGGGCCAGCGCGGTTCGCTTTTGCATCCCGCCCGAAAGCGCCGATGGGTATTTGTGGGCCACATCCGTCAGCTCGGTTTGCTCGATGCGGGCCATTACCCGGTCATGAATTTGTTTTTTGGTAAGATGGTTGAATTTCATCAAGGGCAGGGCCACGTTTTCATAAACCGTTTTGGAATCAAAAAGTGCGTTGTTCTGAAACATGTAGCTGACCCGCGATAAATACGCATTCCATTTTTTGCGCGACATCTTTTCGATGGGTTCGCCCCGAAAAAGAACGCTGCCTTCTTCCGGTTTGAGCAGTCCGATAATGTGTTTGAGCAGAACACTTTTGCCCTCGCCACTTTTACCGATGATGGTGGTCACATCACCTTCGCGAATTTGCAGGTTAACCCGATCCAGAATCGTCCGCCGGCCAAATCGTTTGGTCACATTTCTAAATTCAATGATGGGAGGATTCATCATGCACCCCGTTTACAGCCGATCAGTGATCAAAGTGCGCAGCTGGATCACTACATATCTTGTTTCCGGTCCTATAATCAGATAGCAACTTCTTCGGCTTTAGGGTAAAAAATCGGGCTGGGCTTAATGATCACACCGGTTGGGGGCGTCGCACGCAAATGAAAAGCATCTTGCCCCGTGAAGGTTATCAGCGGCCCGTTAAAGGGAGGGCATTCCAGAAATTAAAGGCAACACCCCGGATTGTTATTCAATAACAGGTCGAGCGACCTGGAGCGGTTCAGTAGAAAAACCCTTCATAAAGATGGTAATCACAAAATGAGATCATGCAAGGCCGGCACTATTGATAACACCTCCCACAAAGGGCATTGGCAACAATGGCATACCGCTATACAGACAATTTCGGTGGTATCGTTTAAGAATGTTCGCCCAGCCAGCTCGTGGCGGCTCGCAGAATCTGCGCATGGGTATCATCCTGAGATATGGGATGGTTATTGGGCACCCGAAAGGAATGGTCACCACCTTCGATGACTTCCAGGTCCCAGGGGGCTGTCAGGCGATCCAAAACCGTTTTGAGCAGGTCCAGGTCACAGAGGGTATCGCGTGTACCGGCAAAAAAAAGCATCGGCATCTGTATCCGGTACAGATGCGCATCGCGCAACCGGTCTTTTTTTCCCGGGGCGTGTAACGGATATCCTAAGAAAATCAAGCGGTTTACAGAAAGCTGTCTTTCAGCAACCATCTGCGAAGCAACACGTCCGCCCATGGACTTACCGCAGGCAACAACGGTTTGTGGGCTGTATTTTGGGTGGTTGCTCAAAAAATGATAAACGCTTTGCCAGGTTTGAACCAGTTTGGCTTGAGAATCGGGAGATTTTTTACCTTTTTCTTTGTAAAGGAAATTAAACCGCAGCGTCAGATAACCTGCCTGAAGCAATCCCCGGGCCACGAAACGGATCAACGGATTATACATGTCATTGGCGGCACCATGGGCAAAAATAACGCCTACCGTTTTACGGTGATCAAAATCATCAGGGACCGAAAGAATACCCGAGACGCTTTCCGTGTCACCAACCGGGATCGATAGATTACAGGTAATCATATTCAAATCCTCTTTGTATGTTTTGAAACGATACTAAAAATAGTTATATAATCCAGAACAAACATACAGCTTCGCATTAAATTTCAGGCCATATTCAGGTAGGGTGTAACAGTGCTGCAGACCGTTAGTCAAGTGCAATGGAGCTGGTATTGGGAATTGACAGCCTCCCAGGCTAAAATAGCCAGCTTCCTCGCTTTGCCACCACCATAGTTTCCAAATTCGGCTGTTTTACGAATGACCCGATGACAGGGAATCACAAACGGTATTGGATTACTGCCCACCGCATTGCCAACGGCCCTCGAGGCCTTGGGCATTCCAATCGAAACCGCCACATCCTCGTAAGAAACGACGGCTCCCATGGGGATCCGGATGAGCGCCTCCCAGACTTTGATTTGAAAATTGGTGCCGCTTAACAGCAGATGCAGAGGGGTAGAGCGCTGTCTGGCCAGGGGATTGAATATCCGATCGACAAAGGATCGGGTTGCGGCCGGGTTTTCAATTAAGGTTGCATTTTGCCACCTTGATTTCAGTCCTGCCAATGCCGACGGCCGCTCTTTATTTTGAAAAAAGTTTAATCCGCAGATACCTCTGTCGGTTGTTGCCAGCATGCACGCGCCGAATGGGGTGGCATGATATCCGTATGCGATTTTAAGCCCCCGGCCCTTCGTCTTGTATTCCCCGGGAGTTACGGCTTCACAGCTTACAAACAAATCGTGCAGGCGGCCCGGGCTGGTCAAGCCCGCTTCATAGGTGACGTCTAACAGGTTAATGGACTCTTCCAGCAGCTTCTTGGCATGCTCTTTGGTTAAAAATTGCAGAAAGCGTTTGGGGCTGATGCCTACCCAGCGACTGAACAGACGTTGAAAATGGTATTCGCTCATATGCATCTTTTCGGCAATTTCCCGTAAACCCGGCTGGGCATGAAAATTGTCGATTAAAAATTCGATCGCTTTTTCGATTCGCTCATAATCAATGGCAACCTGAGAAAATGTTTCAACGGTCATTTGCTACTCCCTTTAAATCTATATTGAGGCTTATTCTGGACCAAGATAGGCCATCTAAACAGAAGCTGCCACCCGATTCTTGCTATTTTGCATTTATGAATTCTCTGATCAGCATTTTTTTTAGCGGAATGAATTATCGGCAGCGCAATCGTGTACTGTTTGAATGCACTAGGGGCGTTGGGAAAGAACAGCCCATAACCATAAATCAGTTTTGGCGGTATAATGTCGATATTCTATCTAACGCATTATTTTATAAACGATATCTGTTCTTTTCTTACGGCCCCTCAGGCATGAGTTTGCACGATGCCGTCGCTGATTATTCATGCAGCGACACAATGGTAAAAACACCCCTCACAGGATTAAATCAATTCTAAGAAATGCCTATCTTTTACCGGTTCTTTGAGGTTCGATTACGAGGACGAGGACGATAAAAGTCTGGCCCGATCTCGTACTCGTCCTCGTGCTCGTCCTCGTCCTCGGTAATTATTTTTCAAATGAGAAGGCTTCAAGTAACAACCTTAACCACAACTAATGTCACATCATCCTCGGGAACGACACCCTGGCGGAAATGATCCAGAGAATCCAGTATGGCAGCCACGATTTCCTTGGCGCTTCCGGCAGCTTGTTTGCGAATGATATCAAACAGCGATTCTTTGCCAAATAGCTGACCGGCCGCATTATGGGCTTCCCAGATGCCGTCCGTACCGAATACGATGACTTGGCCGCGGGCCAATCCCAGCTTTTGCTTTTCCTCATATTGCCAGCTTTCATCCACTCCCAGGGCCATGCCCGATCCTTTTAATTCTTCAAAAGTGTTGTTTGCCGGATTATACAATATGGCCGGCTCATGACCGGCGCGAACCCAGCGAATGCACTGCTGCTGCACATCAATCTCACTGCAAAACAGCGTCATGAACCGGCCCGATTCCTCGACATCTGAGGTCAGCTGCCGGTTCACGTCTGATACAATCTCGGCAATGTTGCCGGATAGTAAGGCCCGCTGTCGTAAAGAAGAGCGCGCAGATGCCATCAAAAGGGCGGCTGAAATTCCGTGCCCTGAGACATCACCGACAACGATGCCGATTTTGCCGGTTGGTTGATTGCCCAGGTGAAGATAATCATAATAATCACCGCCGGTACGCTCGCAGTAAATGCTTTGCCCGGCGATATCCAGTCCGGCAACAGTCGGGTCGGTTTTCGGTAAAAAGTTTTGCTGAACTTCCTTGGCCAGTTCCAATGAGTGGCGCATCTTATCACGTTCTTTGAGGCCATCGGTCATTTTATTAATCACATCTCCCGTATAGCCGATTTCATCGTTGGAAGTGACCCGGACGCGGTTGTTGAGATCCCCGTCCCGTACTCTTTTCAGAACCCGAATGATCTCCTTTAACGGTCGCGTAATATTGCCACTGACCAGTATCGCCAATCCAATGCCGACACTGATACCAAAAAGCGCATTTGCCAGCAGCGCAGGTCGCAATAATTCAATTAGCTGGGATGGATCCAGATGAGTGCGCTGGCTACCGCGCACAATCGCAATCAGGGCTAAGAAAGGGATCAGGTTACAGGCAAAAATAAGGGCAACGATGCGGGTGCGGATCCGCACGCGCAGCGTTTTCGGCGTTACATACAGCCCGCCATTTGGGAAAAAATAGGGCGCCATTCTCTGCAGAACATATTCCAGAATGAAAAAGGCGGCCGTCATGGTACCCAGTCCGATTAACAGATTCTGGATAAATGCCCGGCCAACAATCATTTCGCCGGCTTGATGCGCATGGAAACTGATCGGATAGACGACTGCGGCCGCGAGCCATAGCAATAAATCCAATCCAATTAAAAAAAAGGGCTCATTCAACAATCTCTGCCGGGCTCTGGTTGCTACCTTTTGCGGAATGGACTTGCCGCGGTAGGTTAAATCCAGATAACGCCGAATGGGCTGTTCGAAAATCAGGGTTGCTGCCAGTATGAACATAAAAAACAGCGGTTCGAAAAACAGTGCAATGCGAAAAGTCAGGCGCTCGATTTCAGGCGTCGGCGGAGATATGGATCGATAGCTCAGGATAAAAAAGGTCAGGACACCGATGGATATCCCGACTAAATTAAAAAAAAACATCTGATTCTTGAGTCGAAAAAGCGTCAGTCTGGACACAGCCGATATCTCCTTGTTCGATTGGCTGCAGCGCCCGTCATTGAAATTAAGATGTTGAAATTTATACTTTTTTGGTGCAACAAACCGGCTGCAGATCATTTAATTATGGTATGGGTTACCTAATTTTAATTCATTCTTTTCACACTGGTTTTTAAATTGCAAGGATTATCACATTGTTTAATTTGCTGTTATTTATACAAATATAAAACTTTCGACTTTTGCACACTTTTTGCAGAAATAGCATAGAAACGCTCTTTGCGGACATGGAAACCGATCCGCTAACCATGATGGTTTTACCCCGGGTTGAGTCGCGTAAGCAGTTTTAGACTTCGGATTGGCGCTTGTACCATTACCAGTGCCAGGAGAAAGCAGGGTGGCCAAAATATGATGTCAACATTGCAACGATCATTTAAACTGGGGCAAAAACACACTGCCGCAGCCGCTATCGGTCTCAAGATGCAGGATTATGAAATCATCGCTCGATTGTCCTATTTAATCGGCAACCTGTCTGAAGAACAGCAAAGAGATCTTTTCGGGCAATTTCTCAACGGGCGTATGGCCAACTGTTTGCTGAAAGCGGCTATCGATATGTCATCCGAGCAGCAGTTTTTGTTTATGCGGCATCTGGAAAAGCTGCAGCCGCAAGCCGAACAACAGGACCGCAGAGCAGACAGCAGAAAGGATTGCCTGATAAACGTCAATTTTAAGATTCGGGGCCAGAAATATCGCAGCTATATTTTAGACATCAGCAAATCCGGTGCTTTTATCGAAACCAGCGCGGCCTTTACCCCTGGGCTGAAAATGATTTTAAGGTTCGCATCTCCAGAAGACCGCCAGCCCCTGGACTTAATTGCTGAAATCGTTTGGGCCGATACACGGGGCGTCGGGGTGAAGTTTCGCCATCTTACCAAAGATCAATCCCAAAAATTAAAATCCTTTACCGAGAAAACAGACGAAGTTTTAGAAATCGCCAGTTAAAGTCGTGTCCCTAGCGTCATTTACATTAAAGCCAATTTTCAGTAACGCTTTCTTTACAAACAGATTCGATTAAATCCCAAATTTCAAGCACCAAATTCCGACTCGGCCTGAGCTCGTCGCAGGCCAAATAAATCTCAAACCTCAATTATCAATGACCAAATGGTTTGATATTTTGTATTTTTGGTGATTGAGATTTGTTTGACATTTGTGTTTTGGAATTTGGGATTTCAGAATTGACGCACCTATTGTAGCAATGAAACTTATCGTTTATTTATTTAACCCGCCGATAAGACCTGAAATAACAGAGGGGCTGAATCCGCGGGAGTGCAGGAAGCGATAGATCCTGTCGCTTCTTTTTTTTGGATCTGCCTCCCTTGCGAAAGTCTTCTTTTTCTTTTCCAGCAGCCGACCGGCATGTTCATATTCATCTTCACCGGGGTAATGTTCGACTAAAATTTTTTCAATCCCAGCGCCCATCAAGTGTTTCTTTTTTAAAGCCATCCGCACATAACGCCTACCGAAACACCTGCGCTTGAGCTGTAGAATGTAGACTCGCGCCGTTCTGTGATCATCAATGTAGCCGAGATCTTCGCACCGGGCAATTACCGCGTCGCTGATTTCGGCCGCACAACCCCGTTGCCGCAGTTTCTGAATTAATTCGTATTTCGAATGGTCACGGGTGGTCAAAATTCGAACCGCCGTATTCAGGACCTGCCGGTAGGACTCATTGTCGGCAGGTGTGTAATTCTGTCTAGTGTCTTTTGTCATCTAATCTCTGCTTGCCCGGCGTAGCTTGCCAAAGCGAAGACGGGATCTCTGTCTTTAGTCCGGCAGCCAGGGTCCTTTGAGCTGATAGCCGTCAGCAAGAAGCAAGCGGCTCATTCCTTTCAGATGAGGTGCCCCCAGGAAAGCCACGACATCGCCCCGGGCGAGCTCTGTTTGCATCCTTTCATAGAATACCTGATCGCGATGCTCGATAACGGTGTGGTGCCGGCTTGGAAAACGAATACCGGAAAGCCGCAATTTTTCCAGATCACCCTTCAAATAGGATTTCACGTAATCGTTTGCAAGGGTTTCCCATTGATCGATCTGTTTGAGAAAATGCATGATTTTTTCATGCGAAATATTTTGCAGCACCTTTATTTGCTCTTCAATACTTTCGAGAAATATAATCTTTTTGCCCAGTTCCTGAGCAACGCCGTATCCCTCCATATCGACCGAATATTTCCAGCCATTGCGCTGCAGATACGTGGACCACAGCGTAAAAAAGGCCAGCCAGGGTTGCATGCCTTGCACCAGATCATAAACGGTCTGCCTAAGATCGTCTTTGCAGTACTGAAAAAATTGATTGGAATTTCTCAACCGGCAAACCGGAATCAGCGCGCCGGTGATGCCGGCGATGGTTTGATCGTCCAGCTCGTCAAATAGGTGATAGGAAGATTCGGTATCCATACCGGCTTGCCTGACCCGGGCCATGTTGTCCTCATCCAGAGGGCCTTCGAACATGACGATACGCGCATTTTGCAGACAGCGGTGCAAGGCATTTCGAAAACTGTAGGGGAAAAAATGGGCGGTGCCGACAAGCTGTGAAACGTTGCCGATTTTGCGCACCTGCCAGATCATTTTTAGCTTCTTTTGTTTTGATTTAATGAAAAACATTCGATCACATTAGCGCACTCAATGAATTTTCCAAAAGGCACGAAAGGTATCCAAGATAGACGGTTTCTCGGGCGCCAGTTCACACATTTCATAACGGCGGGTGGCCACCGCCCCCCATTTTTCCTTAAAGCGGCGAATACCGGCATTCACCCCCAATCCGAGATGAATGGTGTCTTTCTCATATTCCAGGCTCAAGTTGATCAGCTCGAATAATAAAAGATCCGAGGCGCCGACAACATAGCTCTTTTTGGAATGGCATCCGATAATGTAATTGGAAAATCCTTCAGCTTCAAGGTCAACAACATAAAAGGCGCTCAGTCTGTTTGCTTTATCCCAGGCATTCAGCACAAAGGCCTTATCGGCAGCGGCCACAAATTCCGGCATTTTAAACAATAGCCTTTCAACACGCTCAGACAATGGCGTACGGGCAACAAATTCGTGCATCAGCTCCTGATGGCTGTCCTGCATAAGAGTCGAAATTTCCACGTGCACGTTTTGACGCGCTTTTCTCAGGTTGCGTTTGACCGGGCTAAGGATAGTGGGTTCCCGGGTTTTTAACGTAAAGTAGGCATCATTTTGATTTTCGCGGCAGTTTGCAGACAAAGAGGGCGGTAATTCCGGTGCGATCAGCGATATATACTTGGGGCGCAATGTTTTTTTTATTTTGGAAAAAACAGCTTCCAGAGCATCGCAGGTGAAATTATCTGCCAGGGGGTAGCCGATCAGGATGATCCGGTTTTCCCGGCGGCAAATGAAAAAATCGTCCATTAAAAACGGCTCGCCACCGGACACAAAGGTCATCAGACGAATGCAATGCTCCGGTATATAGGCCTGGCCTAAAATGTAGGCTTCTTCCTGGGCGCTAAGCATCGCCGGATTTTTCCGTAAATACGTTATCTT
>JASFIG010000171.1:0-9143 GCA_050122795.1 Desulfobacterales bacterium | reverse complement strand
TGGCCATGGGTGAAAGTTTTGCGGTCCTTGCAATTGGAGCGCTTAACTTTTGTTCGCCAGCAGATGTCTCAAGATAAAAATCGGCCATCAGCATGACGTGCACGGTTTTAGCGATGATCAACCAGATGACATCCAGGAAGGTCATCAGCGCCAGGGTTATGAGCACAATCGGAAGAACGGTTTTCAGGGTCAGGCCGGTATGATCGAGTAGCTGAGCGGCAGCAGCTCTCAACAGCCAGGTCGTGGCAAAAGACGATATCAGTAAAACCACCCACCAGATCGCCAATGGAAAGGCGAATTGTCGAAACCGTCCCCGGGTCTGCTGCCAGCTTTTTTTCAAGGCCTCAATAGGAAGGGTATTTTCAAAGACAAGCATCGGAATGGAAAACAGCCAGCGGACATACAACCAGGTGGCCAACAGGAGGTAGGCCGCTGATATCGCGCCCGCGATGATCAATGCAATCCAAAAGCGTAACGGCTTAACATTAATGTAGAAGTATATGTCAAAATCCAGCAGCAGCCAGTAAACCAGCCCGATGCCCAGGACAAACGGGATGCCGGCCGCTAAAAAGCCGGCAGCCTGCAGCATTCCGAGGCGAACCAATGCCGGAAAATGAGCCAGCTGCTCTCCCAAAACCTGGCTGACGGAAATCCTATTTTCAAAGGCGGCCCTGACAGATATTATCAACAATCCCACCTGCTCTGCAAACCAGAAGGTAAGGACGAAGCCCACGCTGAAAATGAGGAACAGAATACCCGGGGCGGACAGGAAGAAGGTTATCAGATCGTTATCCGAGACCGCAAATTGGCCGCTGGCAGCCACCAGCCGGTTGAGCAGCCAGCCGGATGCCGGTACAATCGATACCATAAATAAAAGGGTCGCCCGGAATTCAAAGGCAATCGCCGGTTTGAAAACAGATCGAAGGCGTTTAATCGCACTGCGGTATCGAGTCCATAACATCTTAAATAATTGTGATCCTCATTAAGACGGGAAATGACTTGAAATCGCTGATTTCAGTTGCGCCCGACCCGACGATCGTTCACTCTGTCGTCGTGCCGGCCCATTCCGGACTGATCTCTACCAGCTGCTTGCGCAAGCGCTCGATAAAGTCCGGCGGGAACGTCCACACTGGCTGATTCTCACCCTTTTCGAGACCGCGTTGGGCAGCACCGAGATCGTAAGCCAGCAGCGCCATTAAATCGGAGCTGACCCAGGGGCTTTGCCGAAAATAGTTGTGGCCGTTGCCGTCCGTCGAACCGGCGGCTCCGGTGACATCGATGAATTGCAGCGACGGGTTCGACCGCAGAAAATCTGCCGCGCGAGTCGGTAAATCATCGGCCCACAGCTGGCCGATCCGCTCGCGGCGAAACAGGCGGTTGACGAAAATCAGGGCTCGATCGGCAGATGAAACGTAGATCGTGGTCCGTTCCGGAACCCTGAGCAGGCCATCCGCCAGGGCTACGCCGAATTCTTCATGGCTGATGTCACCACCGATAATGATAACATTGCCGATGCGCACCTTCTTGCGGATCTCTTCGTCGGTTTTATCTTCCGAGAGCAATGCCATCTGATGCAGAGCTCGAACCACCAGCCGCGATCCGGCACTGAAAGCAACAATGTGAATTTTTTCGACCCGGGTTTCTTCCGCCAGATAGGAAAAAAACAGACGCAGTTTGCGCGCCAAAATGACGGCGGCCTCCAGGTCCGCCAAGTAGGCAAATAAACTGGGCGTCGATGCCCAGCTATAGGCGATAAAGGCCCCCCGGTAGCCCATGAAATGCCACAACTCGGAGGCAACCAGCACCGGAACGTCAAACATCACCCGGAAACCATGGATATAAACATAGACATCTTTGTCACCGGATGCCGCCAGGCGTTCATCGATTAAACGCGCAAAGTTTCGGCCGTGGTCATCAAGCGACGGGTCTTGAGGAATAGAGCGTGTCAGAAAAGAATAGGTGTCTGCTAGATATCCGTTTCCCCTGACCGATACCACCTCAAGTGGATAATCCCCTGAGCGGTTTTTCGCCAGCGTGATGCGGCGCACCGCCTCCCAGTCAGCCCCTTCCGGCCCTGCTTTGACTCTGGCCTCGCCCAGCCTTAAGATAAATCCAGTCTCATCCAGATAAAAAGGTCTTTCATCAGGGTTATCGGAGGGTTTGCGGTCCGTTGCATACAACATACGGAAGTCATCGTAAGAGACCGGCGGCTGCCCTTTGGGCAGCGGGTTAACGGCACCGTCTTCAAAAATCGAGGGCGCGGGCATCAGATTGATTTTGTAACCCCTGCTGCTCGAGCAAGCACTGACCATCAGCGCCACTACAACCAGGCATAGTATTATCAGCTGCATTCTAAGGAAACTCGTGTTTAGATTCTGTGCTTTTGGTTTCATGCAGGCTTCTCCCTATCGGTGCGATTAGTAGATCTCCTTAACCGGCTTGATCGAACCAAGCGAGCACCCGTGTTTCCAGATATACGTAAAACGGGTTGTAGCGGATGCGCAATAAAAAACTGTAAGGGATCTTCAACAAGTCCCGTTCGCCCTGGATGGCCATTTGGCCTAAGAATAAAATGTCTTTTTCCGTTGGCGGCTCCTTTCCGTATAGCGGATCATCGGGCGCAAAAGGCAGGGCCACATGGGACAGAGAGATCACGCCCTGTGGCCAGGAGAGGTGCAGCGATTCGGTTCTGGATACCGTGGCTGAGAACGGTGGCTTGCGGTGGGCAACAACCGCCCGGCTCTGCGGGCTGGCATTGGTAACCAGAGTCATGGAAAAGGGCAGGCCTTTGTCTGCGGTTAAGCGGGCCGTGAACGGGGCCGGATCGGCAATCAAGAGGCTGGTTTTGGCTGCAAAGCGGTTGATGTCAAACAACACCAGCTCATGGCGGTTAGGTTTAAGATGCTTGAGCAGGCGGTCAACCACGGCATCTGTTGAAACCGTAGCGTCGACGGTGGATTTTAGGACCAGTGTCGGCGGCAAAACGGGGTTCACACCGGAGCCGGCCCGGGCAGAGATGCGCCGGGATACAGATTGGGTCACAGCGTGAACCTGTTCGCCGGCATTGGTGGCAAAGGAATTGTATTTATATGGATCGAATTCAGGCATCACCGACAGCCAGGCCATTCCCCCCAGACCGGGCAAAATTGACAGCCTCCGCTTCCATTTAGCCAGTGCTGCAGCCGGGTGCAGCCCGATGGATGGAGAGATCAGCACCAGGCTGGCCGGCACCCTCAGGGCATCATCTTCCAGTGCATCAAGCGTATAATTGAGTGCCAGCGGCGACCCGTTGGAATAGCCGACAATGTAAATCGGTTTCTTTTCGATCTTGGACGCCAGGTGCGCCACCGCCAAACGCACTGCAGCTGCCATATCGCGCCAGCTGATGTGCTTGAGCCCCGAGGGCGCGGTGCCGTGGCCGGGCAACCGCAGGCCGATGACCCAATAGTTGCGCTGCTTGAGCGTCTGGCCCAGCACCCGCAGGCTGTATGGTGAGTCCGACATACCGTGTAGCAACAGCACCCCGCCGACCGGTTGGTCGACGGGAAATTCAAAACTGCGGTTCCAGTTCGGTCGGTGCGGTTGCGGGTCGGCGGCGCTGCCGGAACTATAGCGCGCCAGCTCGTATTCAGGTCCGGTTGCCGTGCGCGCGTAAATCTTTTCCTCCAATTGTTTAAACAGGCGATCTTCCAGCTTGCGATAGTCATCGAAGGTCTGGATGGTTTCAATCATTTCGGCGGTGAATTCTTCGGTCAGTTTCTCGATGTGCCATGATTCCAGGGGCGGGCCGGCACAACCCTGGATGACGATGATGACAGCACAAGCCACTATGCCGCATACGATCCAGATCAAAAGGCACCGGGTAGATTGAAAGATAATTTTCATGCGCGTCCTTTGGAGGCTTTTTTAATTAGAATTGAAACGGCTGGGCGATCATCATCTGCAAACCGACGCCCTCTTCGGAATAGGCCGTGTCGATGCGGATCACGATACCCTGGGCCCAGGCGCGGACACCGAAACCCGCACACCATTTCATGTCCGAATGCAGATCTGAAAAATTCCAGTCCTCGGCCACCCGACCGATCTCCACAAAAGGCACAAACTGCAGCCATTGGATGCCAACATATTTCTGAACGCGCGGCCAGTTGTTAAACGGATTCCACTCGGGAATCAAGCGCAGCTCGGCGGCGTAATAGGTGGCGGCTTTGTCGTTGAAGCGCTGGGTGGGGAAGCCACGCATGCGCCAGAGGCCTCCCAGGGTTGAGCCGGTATAAGCCGGCGGGCGGTTGTTGATCGAACCATCTGATTCAACCTCCCAGGTCGGTGAATACGATGTCCAGTGATTGAGGGCCAGAACGCCCTGACGCAGCCAGTTTCCCATTTTGAAAGGAAAGTAGACGTCCAGCTCACCCTCGACGTTGGTCCATGAATCCGAGCTGTCAAACCAGCCAAAATCGCGCGACAATTTGCCGCGGAAGCTAAAGCCCCTGGACGGGTTGGCGTCAAAATCACGGTTGTCCCAGAACAGCGAAAAATCAATGCCGTTGGTCTTTACGGTTTCATCGACATCATCACCGTCGATCTCCTGGGAGCGGTAAAAGGGGCGCATTTCAAGATAGCTGCGGCCGCTTTTGAATGGATTCAGGGAGGTCCCCCCCCTGGGGTCGGATATGGGCAGCCCGTCCTTGATTTTGACGGTGGAGATGATGTCGTCGCGGCCGTTGCCGATGGGCAGCAGATATTTGAATTTGAGCCGGAAAAAATTGTCCCAGCCGTCACCTTCGACAAAGTTATCCTCATCGGAGTCATTGCTGCCGGCGCGTTCGTTCGGGAAATCAGGATTGCCGTCGATGTAGGATTCATTGTCAGAGAAATAGCCTACCGACAAGATCGGATCCAGAAAGAGGCGATCGATCAGCGGCATCTGGATATCGCGGCCCACCAGAAAACCCATCCCCCCCTTGGTGCCCACAATGGCCGTGGCCAGCATGAGAGCCTGCTTCTGGGGTTTGCCGACTTTGCCGTACACGAATCCGCCGGCAAACCCGAAATTCTCGTTGTAAAAGGCATAGGGCAGCTTGAGGGTTTGTTCCGAGAATTGACCATCGGGGCCCACGCGAATGCTCTGGGCAGATGAAGTTTGCGCCGCGAAGAAAAAAAAGACACTCAGCAACCCGGCCCATCCATTTTTTCTCATCATCTGCAGCAGTTGGATACCTATAGGCTTCATACCGATCATTGGCACATCCAATCCGAATCCAAAAATCACTGTCCAAAATTCCACACTCGCAAGCTGAATCTAAAACGATGGTAAATACCGGGCTTCGAGAATGGTGATATCATCCTGCAGGCGGATATCATTCGAAAACTTTAACAGCGCTTCTTCCAGAGCGGTCATGTTGAGCGGCGCCTGAGGGTAATTCAAATCTTTGAGGATATTGATGAACCCGTCGACGCCCAGTATCTCATCATTGGCATTATGAATTTCAAAGGCGCCGTCGCTGAACATCAGGATCGCATCACCGGCCGTCAGCGGCACGGTTTGCGCCTGATAGGCGGCCGCTTCGGGAATATCGTCGGTGAAACCGAACGGCAGGCCCGAAGAAGGGAGCTTAGTAAAATTTCCTTCGGCATCGACGATCAAAGGTGGCGGGCCACCGGCACCGGCAAAGCACAGGCTGGCGTCACGGACATCGATGACCCCGCAGGTAGCTGCGGCAAAAGTGTTGATGTCGCCAAAAACGCGTACCAGCTCTCTGTTGATGGTTGCGGCAAACTCGGCCGGATTATCCAAAAGCGCAAAATGGCGCTGCCACAGCATACCCAGGTGCATGGTGTACAGCGCAGCAGCCACCCCGTGGCCTTCCATATCGGCCAGCAAAAAGGCGTAGCGGTCGGCATTCAGCGCTTTGACCGCATAATAGTCGCCGCCTACGATGTCGTGCGCCATATAAAAGGTGGCAAAGCGCACCCGGGGATCTTCGGGCAGCTCGTGTTCCAGGCTCTGGGTCTGGATGCGCTTGGCGCGCTCAAGATCCACCAGCATGGGCGAGACATCTCGAAAGGTTTCAATACCGCCGATCACTTCGCCGGCGGCATCGTAAAGCGGAGCGGTGGTGACCTGCATGGGAATGCGGCGGCCGTCTTTGGCTTGCGCAAAAACGATGATGGGGGTCGTTGCAGTGACGCCGGTGATCATGGAGCGGTGCAAAGGGCAGTACTCCTTGCCGCACAGGCGGTGGCCGTCCTTGTCCTCATGGCAAAGGATGTCCTCGTGACAGGCGCGCCCCATGACATCCTCGGCCGTCCAACCGGTAATGCGCTCTGATGATTTGCTCCAGAAGACGATGCGCCGATTGCGGTCACATACATACACACCTTCGCTCAAACCGTTTAATATGGTTTCAGCTGAAATAAATAATTCATTCATCAGCACTCCTCCGGGCGGGAAATGGTGTGGTACCTTTTTGACACCCGCAATATGCCTTCAATATTATAAGTTTTATCAACAGGCAATCAAAAATTTGCGGATCGGGTCCGGGACAGGTTGGGTTTTGAATTCTCATGAGGCAAAAATTTATTCGGAGAGGCAGAAAACCGCATGCGCGTGCTGTCAACCCTGCTTTAATATCTGCACAACACGATCACAATATTCCTGGCTCTCCGCGCCGGCGGCAACGACCTCGATCTCTGCTGGTGATGTCGCCCCTAAACCGATTTCAGCCGCCCGCGCAATCTGTTCCTGCTCAAAAATCTTTGGTTTCATGATTTGCGCGTTGCTCCCCAGAGATTTCAATACCGCCAGGCCAACCGCATCAATGGCCACGCGATCGGTAGCGGCCAGAAAAACATTACCCCGGGCCCGCTTGCCGGTCATCGGCCCACCGTCGACAAACGCATCAATGCCATCCAAGACGATCAAATCGGGGGTAAAGGGCGCATTGATCTCGGCGATCAGCTTGCGCTGGTGGGGGGATTGGTGCAGTTCACTCATGTAGGAAAAACCGTGCCGCTCGGTCGGCACAACGCCGACATGCAGTTTGAGGGACATGGTAAATACACCGCCGTACTGGTGGGTCTTCAGGCAGCAGGTGGAAATCAGGCATTCGGCCTCGAGGATAGGGCGCGCCACTCTGAAGCCATCCTGCCAATGCGACGCTTTGGGGTTGACCTTCACCCAATCCTTTTTGTCAAGCGTATCAAAATCGATAATCGTGACATCCCGCTCCTGCATGAGCGGCAGGATACCCATCTGTTCCATGACCGATCGGGTGGGCGGATAACTGCGCTCCCCCAAACTGATGGATTTAGCCCCCATTTTCCAGACCTGTTCGACCAGGGCCACCAGGGTATCATTGTGCGTCGACCCGGGCGCCCGATCGGCGGTATTGAAATTGGGTTTGATCAACACATCTTTATTCTTAACCGGGTTTATGCCCAGCGTTTTGATGGCGGATGAAACCCCTGTTTGACGATCTTCGGTATTTACAAATGCCACGCGACTTTTATCATTTGCCATAACGCGATCTCCATGCAGGCCGAATAACAGGACACCACCGGCAGCCCCGGAGTATTTTAGAAATTCTCTGCGGTTGATTTTTGCGCTCAATTTATTCGTCCTTTTATATTTATTACAAGATGGTTTCATTTTCGAGAAAATCAACTATAGCCTCTACAATTTCAGCCGGCCGTTCCATGGGCACGAAGTGACCGGTTTCTTCAAAACACCGCAAAACAGCCCCCGGAACGTTGGTTTTCAATCTTTTGGCGGCAGACCGCATAAAGGTGTCGGATTCGGCACCGTACATGACAAGTGCCGGTTTCTGCAGCCGGGGGATGGTGCGCCAGATATCATGCGGGCAGACGGCAAAACACTTTGACTCCCAGGAGGGGTTGCAGCATAAGCGGATCGTTCCATCCGCGTTACTATCGGTGCCGTCCCGGATGTAGGCCTCCAGAAATCCATCCTGCCATTTCTGGAAAACGGCCTTGCCGCGGTAGGTTTGCAGGATGTTGTCCCGGTCGGACCAGACATTTTTTCGCTTCGCCGCCGTGGCCACGATGGGCACAAACCGGGCCAACCCGGTTAACTTCGCCAGGTACCACCACCACATCCAGGAAAACGGCAGAATGGTGGGATCGATCAGAACAAGCGCGCGGATCAAATCCGGCCGTTTGACGGCCAACATCAAACTGACAGTGGCCCCGCGGGAGTGACCCATCGCAATCACGGGCTTGCCCAAACTTTCAACAAAGTGCTCTAAATCATCAACAAAAATATCCCAGTTTTTCAGGGCTTGCGGATCCGCCGGCGCCCGCGTTCGGCCGTGCCCTCTGTCATCCATGCCCAAAATCTTCAGGTGCGTCCCGAGCCTTTCAGCCAGAGGCGTATACGTACCGGCACATAACCCGGTGGCATGCGCAAAATGCGCCACCGGTCCTTTCCCACCCCAATCAATGAAGTGAAACGGGCCATCCGGTCCTTCAAAAGTATAGTCGTCTCGTGCCATTTTTATCTGCTGTGCCTGGTATTTTTGGTTTGACGGCTTCAACTTCAGTGGAATGATGGAATAATGGAATATTGGAATAATGTTTTGAGGACATGTAATTCAGATACCCATATCAGAGTTTTGCATCCAAATTTTATTAATGTACCAGCAAGATGTATAGCGGCGATATTCTTTACAGAAATCTTCAAGCCGAAACCTAACTACTATCTATTATGAAAGTTATCTTCCCAATTCCGATCTTTTTGCTTTTTCTGTAAGGACTCAATCAACTTCAATAATGCATTTTCAACTTTATAGTGAAGTTGATCTAATTGTTCGAATTCGTCGTCTGTTATTTGATTGGCTCGTTTGAAACTCACGCAGCAAGAATGAAATTCTCCACAGGAACCAAGGGCAATATTTAGATAGTTTAGATACTCTTTCAGACTACGCCTGCAGTAGCCCTCTGAAATATTTCTTGAAATGCTATGAGCAGCGTCGATACTGTTGGAAGCAACTTTTTTGACCTCGAAAGGAAATTTAGAAAATATTTTATAGGCCAAAACGTATAAATCAATCGCGTCCTGCCAAACCCTGAGTTTTTTAAAACCTCGATTGAAGTTTTTCCGATCCATATTGCGCTTATTTCATGAA
>JASFIG010000170.1:0-9149 GCA_050122795.1 Desulfobacterales bacterium | reverse complement strand
ATGACCACAGCCGTAAACAAAACACCAGCGAGCATGCCAACCGCTTCGATCGTTTTGTTCGGATAGACATATTGCAACCACACCGATGCCAGCATCACGATTGCCAAAAAGATTCCGGCAATCGCATGTCCTTTTTTGCTGCTGATTGAATGAACCATGGACAGGCAGATGGCCGTCAAAAAGATGTTTATCAGAATACGGACCGCGATAAAGCGACCTAAAATGGGCTGGAGAATCAAGAGTCCTATTATCATGCACAGTAGGATCAAAAACCTGTCTTTGGATCTCATCAACTTTTGTGACAACAGTATTCTTGGCAACATTTTGCATTCTCTTTTTTCAAGATTGCCCGGTAAAAGAGTTTCTGCCAGATATTTCTCATACCATATTTTGATTCAGGCAAAAATTTTTAAAATGTCCATATCACTGGAATAAAAAGCGAGCCCATCACCCAGACCAGTATGTTGAGCGGCATACCCAGTTTGAAGTAATCGCTGAAGCGGTAGCCGCCGGGGCCGTACACCAGCAGATTGGTTTGATAGCCGATGGGTGTGGCAAAGCAGGCGCTGGCGCCAAAGCAGACCGCAACGATGAACGGTTTGGGGTCAACGCCCAGACTCTGTGCGGCCGATATGGCAATCGGCAGCAGCAAAATGGCGGTGGCGTTGTTGCTCAACACATGTGTGCTGATGCTGGTCAGCAGGATCACCCCGCTCAAAACCAGCGCCGGACTGGCTCCGCTGAACAGGCCCAGAAATGTCTTGGCGTAAAATTCCGAGGCACCCGTTTTTTCAAGGGCAGCACTCAGGGCAATCGTCGCAATGATAATCAGAAGCACGCGGCCGTCCATGGCGCGGTAGGCGCTGCGCAGCTGCAGGCACCCGGTTATGACCATCAAAAAAGCGGCCGCCATAGCGCACACCATGATGTCGGCCAAACCCGTGCTGGCGGCCACGATCATGGCTCCGAATATCAGAAACGCGCGGCGCGCCAGTCGCTTGTGCTCAATTTCGTGGTGAATGTCTTCAACGATGATAAAATCCGTCTCGCCGCGCAGCCTCTCCAGCGATTGTTGCGGCAGCCTCACCAGCAAAATATCGCCGATTTTTAAGCGTACGTCTTTGACTTTCGGCTCGGCAAAATGTAGCTCCCTGCGTTTGATGGCGATAATGTGGATGTCCTGATCGCGCCGCAGACGGCTGGATACCAGCCGCTGACCCACCAGCGACGACTGGGGCGGTATAATCAGCTCCACGATAAGCGACTCCTTTCCTTCGGGTTCGAAATTGAGGCCCTGGTCTGCCATTGGCAATTCCACCAGATCGTCATGAAGTATTTCCACCAGATCATTGGCTGTTGCTTTAACAAGCAGCAGATCATCGGCTGCCATCTTAACTTTATCCCGGTCAGGGTAGTACACATGGGAGTAGCGAATGAGCTCGAGCACGTCCATGTCCGGATACTTTTGTGAAAAATATGATTTCGGGTCCTCGCCGATAACGGGGCTTTCGCGCGGAATATCTAATTCGGCCAGATAGCGCCGATGTTCGTCGTCTTTGAGCTCGCAGACCGGATTCTGCACGTTCGGCATCAGTCTGGGGGCGGCAAAAATCAAAAACAATATACCCAGCAGGGCAATGGGCAGGCCAAGGGGTGAAAGCTCAAACATGCCCAGAGAACCAAAGCCTTGGGCAGCACTAAGATCACTGATAATAATATTGGTGGAGGTCCCGATCAGCGTGCAGGTGCCCGCTAAAATGGAGGCGTAGGATATCGGAATCAAAAATTTTGAGGGGCTGAATTTCAGCTCGCAACTGAGGCTCAAAATAATGGGGATAAACAGCACCACCACCGGAGTGTTGTTGATAAAGGCCGAGGCCGTGCCCACGATCACCAGGATTAGAAAAATGGCCAAACCGGGACGGCCCCGGGATATATCGATGACCTTTTCGCTGATAAATCCTACGGCGCCGGTTCGGATCATGCCCCGGCTGATCAGAAACATGGACCCTACAGTGATGACTGCCGGGCTGGCAAAGCCCGCAATGGCTTCCTTGGGCGCCAAAATTCCCGTGAGGACCAGTACCACGATAATACCGATCGACGTCAGGTCCACCGGCAGCTTTTCGGTTACCAGCAGAATCATGGCCCCTATTAAAATGGCGGTCACCAGCCAGATTTCCATGTGTCATCCTCATCCGTAAAAGTGTCGTAAGAGTATGTATTAATTTTAAATCAAAAACGCTATTGTCAAGGTTTATGTTGGATTCATTTCCCCGCCGAAGCCGTCGTTTCTGTCATAGTCTTCGCTGGCCAGGCGATCCCACATACGGCAGATTCAAAAAAATCAGCTGGCCAATTTATTTATGTCCATTCCTAAAAAAATAGGTTGCAAACATAAATCGGTATGTTGTATATACATCTATACATTTAATCGACTAACCATCTTGCCGATCTGACCGATTTTTATCCGTTACCGACCTAACCCGATTACAGTGTTCCGACATATTTAAAAAGGATGCTGCGGTGAAAATTGTTGACAGCTCCAATCCGATCCCCAAATACCTTCAAATCAGTGCCTGGTTAAATGAGCTTATTGAAACCGGGAGATACCGGACCGGTGAACAATTGCCGTCTGAAATTGAACTGGCCAAAATATGTGATGTCACTCGCACTACCGTGCGGCAGGCCATTGCGGAATTAACCGCCAAGGGGCTGCTACGCAAAAAAAAGGGCACCGGCACCTTCGTGTCTGCCCCGGCACCAGCTGAATTAAGGCAAAAGCTGACGCATATTTCCAGTACGACTGATTTGATGCAGGATAGCGGCATCAAGCAGCGTTCGAAGGTATTAGAAAAGCGAATTATACAGGCTGAAGACAAAATTGCCAGTGCTTTATTTTTAGGTGCCAACAAAAAAGTCATTCTCGTGCGGCGCGTGCGCATGGGGAATGGCACACCCTATGTTTATGAGGAGAGCTATCTGCCTTTTGACTTGTTTGACGGTATCCTGGGTATGGATTTAACCGGATCCATGTACAAACTCATTTCAGAGCGGTTCAATGTGGTTCTGGCACGCTGCGCCCAGACCATCAGTGCTGTCAATCTGAATGCCGACATCGCCAGTATTCTGCAAATGAGGGAAAATGCAGCGGGTATTTTCATGGAAAGCCTTACTTTTGATGAGAACAGCATCCCGATAGAGATCCTTTATTCCTATCTGCGGGGCGATACCTACAAGCTTGAGATCGAGCTGGGCCGGTATCCTGCCGGCGCCGGTAACGTGAACTTAAAGACCGATTGACGTATAATCCAAAAATCAACCAGGAGGCAAAAATGGCAATCGTCAATGCAAAAGAGATGCTGCTGAAGGCAACGACCGGAAAATATGCGGTCGGTGCGTTTAACTGCACCAATCTGATTCAGATGGAGGCGGTTGTGGAAGCGGCTGTCGAGCTGAACGCGCCGCTGATTTTGCAGTGCTCGGTGGCACCGTCAAAATTTCTGAAACCGCGGGTCGTGGGCGCGATATATAAAACCCTTGCGGCGGAGGCGCCCATACCGATTTGTCTGCACCTGGATCACTGCAACGATGTTGAATTTTGTAAAGTGTGCGCCGATGCCGGATACACCAATATCATGATCGATGCCTCCAAGCAGGAATTTAACGAAAATATCCGGCAAACCAAAGCCGTCGTGGATTATTGCCACACGGTCGGCGGCATCTCCGTAGAAGGCGAGCTGGGCACGGTTTCCGGGGTTGAGGATCAGGTAAGGGTTGCTGAAAGCGAGGCGGAGCTGTGTGATCCCGGTCAGGCGCTGGCTTTTGTCGAGCAAACCGGAATCGACATTTTTGCACCGGCCATCGGCACCGCCCACGGGGTATACAAAACCAAAAATCCCAAACTGGATTTCGAGCGGCTTGAAAAAATAGCCGCCTTGATCAACGGTCAGGAGGTGCGCGTGCCCCTGGTGATTCACGGTGGTACGGGGCTGCAACCGGATGTTGTCAAAAAACTTATTTCACTGGGCGGTTCCAAATTCAATGTCTCCACCGACCTGAAACATACCCTGATTGATACCACCTACGATTATATTTCAGAAAACCGGGATCAGTATAATCCGGGCAAAATCGATGTGGCCGTCAACGCGGCCATCAAAGATAAGATTAAGTATTGGATTGAGTTGTTGGGGAGCGCCAACAAAGCCTAAAATCAGTCTTAAAAAATGCGTCTAACACCCAATGGCTTTGTTGCAAACCGATTCAAAATGTTCGAATACTATCGTGTATGCTCCGCTTTTGAATCGGTTTGCGCCGCGCCCTTGGGCGTGATACACAATTTTTAAGACTGATTTAAACAAATCAAATATTTCAGAATCAAGAAGACCTTCAGCCGGCAACCGGGCAACACCATCATTTGAAGGTAAGGTTGAGAAGAGTGGCGGCAGATTTCAAGCGTTTGTCCGTTGTCCATAAAGGGACGCCGGCCAGTTGAGCTGCTGCCAGCAGATGGACATCCACAAAACCAATACCGATGCCAATCAGTCGGTTTCGTTCGATAAAAAACAGAAATTCATCAAAATCAACGGTAGGGGCTGACGGCAGAGCTCTCAGCAAAGACAAGATCTCGACTCGGTTTTTAAGGTTGCCACAGGCCAGTTCACCAATGATGAAGGGATGGCACATCACCTCGGCATCCATCAATAAATTTTCAAGCTGCCGATGGCCATGACGCAGATGGGTCACCCAAATTGAGGTATCAACAAGGACCATTGTGATTGTCAGCCAGATCGTCGCCTGGGAATGGACCCCATATCTTTTTCGGTTCCACCAAGCCTGGCCAATCGTTTAGCGCTTTCGAGCGCTATCAGGGCCTCCAGACCCAGTCGCACCAGAGCCGTTTTTTCCTTAACACCGGTAAGCTCTGATGCTTTTTTTAAAATTTGATCGTCTATATTGAGTGTTGTTCTCATATGTATTAATATGCATTAATTATGCATATACGTCAATAAAAATTTTGACGAACGGTTAACTGCATGGTGAAACAGGGGGAGGAGGAGTCATGTCGGAACTTCAAGCCATTTTCTGGGACCAGGATGGGGTGATCATCGATACCGAAAAAGATGGTCACCGGGTGGCCTTTAACAGGATGTTCGAAAAATGCGGATACGATTTTAGCTGGGACGTGAACACCTACGGCGAGCTGCTTGCGATTTCAGGCGGCAAAGAGCGCATGCGCCATTATTTTACCGAAAAGGGTATATTGCTGGAAGGGATACCCGAGAAAGACAGTGAATTTTTACTGAGCCTGCACAAAAAGAAAACCGCCATTTTCGTCGAAATGATCGAAAGTGGCATCCTGCCGCTCAGAGCCGGTGTCAAGCGGTTGATGCAGGAGGCCGCGGCAGCCGGTCTGCGGCTGGGAGTCTGCACGACCGCCAACGAGCGTTCGGCCAATGCCATCGCCAGGGGCATGCTGGGGGATATCGACCTGGAGTTTGTGCTGGCCGGAGACGTGGTCAGCAAGAAAAAACCGGATCCGGAGATTTACCTGCTGGCACTGAAAAAATCGGGTCTATCACCCGATCAGTGCATCGTGATCGAGGACTCCCGCAACGGGCTGCTGGCGGCCCGGGCAGCCGGTCTGCGGTCGGTGGCCACCACCAACATCTACACTGAAAATGAGGATTTGAGCCCGGCTTCGATTGTGGTGACCTCCCTCGGAGATCCCGACGGCGAGAAGGGTGTGTTGAAGCAATCCGCCAAGCCCTTTGAATTTGACGGCGTGTTGCATGCCGAACAATTGATCGAATTTTTTTCAGGTTTGACACAGAAATAGGGGATCCAAAATGATTATCGGCGTTCTAAAGGAAATCAAGGCTGACGAGAACCGGGTGGCGCTGTCTCCCGGGGGGGTTGAGTTCATGCAGCAAAACGGCCATTCAATCCTGGTCGAAAAAAATGCCGGCAAACCCAGTGGATTCAGTGACAGTCTCTACCAGAGGGCCGGAGCGGAAATCGTAAAAGGGGCCGAGTCGGTTTTCGAGCGGGCGGAGATGATATTGCGGGTTAAAGAGCCGCAGCCCTCAGAGTATAACCTCCTAAAAAAAGATCAGATCTATTTTGCCTATCTTCATCTGGCGGCATCTGAAGAGGTGACCCGCTTCATGATTGATCGTGGGGTCATTAGCATTGCCTATGAGACCATCCAGAAGGAAAACGGGTCCCTGCCGCTGCTAAAGCCCATGAGCGAAGTCGCCGGGGACATGGCGATTCAACAGGGGGCCAAATACCTTGAAATGGCTCAGGGCGGCCAGGGGGTTTTGCTCGGGGGCGTGCCGGGCGTTGATCCGGCTACCGTTGTGATTCTGGGCGGCGGTGTGGTCGGCATCAATGCCGCCAAGCTGGCCTGCGGCCTGGGAGCCAAGGTGTACATCCTGGATATCGATCTGAATCGCCTGCGCTATTTGAGTGATGTTATGCCGGGTCATTGTATTACCCTGATGTCCAGCCCGGCAGCCATTCGCGAGGTGCTGCCCAAAGCAGATGTTGTCGTGGGAGCGATACTGGTGCCGGGTAGTAAAACACCCGCCCTGGTCAGCCGTGAGATGCTCAAAAGCATGAAGAAAGGATCGGTTCTGGTGGATGTCTCCATCGATCAGGGCGGCTGTTTTGAAACATCCAAAGAAACGACCCATGCCGATCCAACTTACACCGTCGATGGCATTGTTCATTATGCCGTCAGCAATATGCCCGGAGCGCTGCCGCGAACATCGACCCTGGCGCTGAACAATGCCACGCTGCCGTATGCAGTGGAGATTGCCAATAAAGGCTGGAAAAAAGCCATGCAGGAAAATCCTGAAATCAAACGCGGCGCCAATGTGGTGAAAGGTAAGGTGACCTATGAGGGAGTCGCGGAGGCCTTTGGATTGAAATATTCGCCGATCGATAAACTGCTCTGAAAGTTATACCATTGGTTGAGCCCGTTGCCCGTCGCAGATCCTGGTGAAACGGGATTAGCCCTTTTGCCGGTTAATAGAAATGGTCGATTGTTCCATTTTAACCGGCTCAACCGGCTCAACCGGCCAACCTACTAACGGATTAAATCAAAGGAGTCAGAGATGATTGTAGGCATTTTAAAAGAGATCAAGGCTGAGGAGAATCGCGTCTGCATGACACCGGCCGGTGTAGAGGTTATGCGACAGAATGGTCATAAGGTCCTAGTTGAGAAAAATGCCGGCAAGGGCAGCGGATTTCAGAACAGCGCCTATAAAAATGCGGGCGCTGAAATCATCAACACCCCCAAAGAAATATTCAAGCGCGCCAAAATGGTGATGCATGTTAAAGAACCTTTGCCGGCCGAATATGATCTGATTCGCAAGGACCAGATTATTTTTACCTATTTACATCTGGCGGCCGCCGAAGAATTGACCCGGGTGCTGATCAAAAGTGGTTCGATCGGAATTGCCTACGAAACCATTCAGAAAGAGGACGGGTCGCTGCCGCTGCTGACACCGATGAGCGAGGTGGCCGGCCGTATGGCAATCCAGCAGGGCGCCAAGTATTTGGAAATGGCCCACGGCGGCCACGGGGTGTTGCTGGGCGGCGTACCCGGCGTCGATCCGGGAACAGTGGTGATTATCGGCGGTGGTGTGGTGGGCACCAATGCGGCCAAGATGGCCTGTGGTTTGGGCGCCAAGGTTTATATCCTGGATATGAACCTGGAGCGCCTGCGTTACTTGAGTGACGTGATGCCCAGCAACTGCTTCTTGCTGATGTCCAAGCCGACGACCGTGCGCCGCCTGATTAGGGAGGCTGACGTGGTCGTAGGTGCCGTTTTGATTCCGGGTGCCAAAGCACCCCGGTTGATCACCCGGGAGATGCTGAAAACCATGAAAAAGGGTGCGGTGCTGGTCGATGTGGCCATCGATCAGGGCGGCTGCTTCGAGACATCCAAAGCCACCACCCACGGTGAACCGATTTACGAAGTTGAGGGAGTGGTCCATTACTGCGTGGCCAATATGCCCGGCGCGGTTCCTAAAACGTCCACCCTGGCGCTGACCAATGCCACCCTGCCGTATGCGGTGGAGATTGCCAATAAAGGCTGGAGAAAGGCTATGCAGCAAAATCCTGAAATCAAGTACGGTGCCAACGTGGTCAAAGGCAAGGTCACCTATGAAGGGGTTGCCGAGGCTTTTGGGTTGAATTTTACTTCCATCGATAATTTACTTTAACTGGGATTCAAAGCTCAAAGGTTTTATCCATTGACAGCTGGCTACTGGCAGCTGGCTTCCGGCAACCGGTCGTTTGCTTCTGGCCAGGAGCAAGCAGCGAGAGGCGAGCAGCCATTAATCCTGGAGCCCTGCTTGTCCCTCGAAGCCTGTTTGGCGAAGGAGGGAACCTCAGAATATAAATTTGAACGAAGGAGATCGTAATGAAAAAGGAATTGAAGGACTGGTTTGTTCCCTGGCTGTTTACGTCAAGAGAGTATAATGTCGGCATTTTAGATCAGGCTATGGCCAACCCGGACCATGCCCGTCTGATGCTCAATGAGAACCCCATCGGGCCTTCGGAGAAGGTCATCGAGGCGGTGGTTGAATCCCTTCGACACGGCAACTGGTATCCGGACAGTTTTTTAAGGTTGCGGACAAAGATCGGAGCCATGTACGATCTGGGTCCGGACAATGTGACGCTGTGCAACGGGTCATCGGAGACCATCGACGCGATGATGCGGGTATTTTTGCAACCGGGAGATGAATTTATGCTGTCGACGCCTACATTTGAGCTGTTTCCGCCCCGGGCGGAGCTTTGCAATGCGAAGGTGGTCCAGATTCCGGTCAGGGAAGAAGACCTGCAGTATGATGTAGATGGGATGCTCAATGCGATCAACGAGCGCACCAAACTGATATTGATCATCAACCCCAACAACCCCACCGGGGTGTTTATCGACGATGCGGATCTGATTCGATTTTGCGAGACGGGGGTACCGTTGTGTGTGGATGAAGCCTATCTGGATTACAATCCGGACCGCCCCTCGAAGGCATCACTGATCAAGCAGTATCCCCAGGTATTTTTGTCGGTGACTTTTTCCAAGGCTTATGGATTTGCGGGCGTCCGCTTCGGGTTTGTATTGGGTACCGAAGAGATGA
>JASFIG010000169.1:0-9207 GCA_050122795.1 Desulfobacterales bacterium | reverse complement strand
GGTGTACTGAAGCGGTGTTGCGGACCACATCGCCGTTCTTTGACGATTTGCTGTTTGATTCCATTTCGCTGGATTACCATGAAACCCTGATGGCCGCCGCCGGCGCCCGGGTCGAAAGTATCCGGAAGAATGCTGCCAACACATACGCAGGGGAATTTTTCTGTGTGGTTGAAGGCGCCATACCCACCGCTGACGGCGGGATTTACGGCATGGTCGGCGGTCACACGATGCTGCAGATTGCGCAGGAAATTTGTCCCAAGGCCAGGGCCGTCATTGCCATTGGGACCTGCGGTTCATACGGCGGTCTGGCGGCGGCTTCCCCCAATCCCACAGGGGCCAAAGGCGTCAAAGATGCCCTGGGATCTCAGCTGCAAGTGCCGGTGGTCAACATCCCGGGTTGCCCGCCCAACCCGATAACGTTTGTCGGGACGCTGGCCCATTATCTACTGCCGGACAAACCTCTTACGCTGGACTCGCTCGGGCGGCCGACTTTTGCCTATGGCGCGCGGGTGCACGACCAGTGCCCGTACCGCCACGATAGCCAGGAGCACCGCTGCCTGGAGGATTACGGCTGTAAAGGCAAACGCTGTCACAACAACTGCCCGACCGAGCAGTTCAACGATAAAACCAGCTGGCCGGTATTGGCAGGGCATCCCTGCATCGGCTGCAGTGAGCCGAATTTCTGGGATACGATGACCCCGTTTTACCAGGAAGACGAAGAGCATGAGGAACATGACAGCTACGGCGGCTCCGGGGAGTATAGCCGCGAAGAAGAATACGATGATTAAATCGCTGGCTCCCGCGATACCGTTTATCAGAAGCCATAACATAATGAAACTATCGGAAAGGAATATATCATGCCAAAACCGACAGATCTTCCCAGAGGCAAAAAAAAGGACAAAGATCCACCCGCACCACCGCCGGGACCGGATCCCGATCCGGCGCCGGATCCTGCACCCGAGCCGCCTCCCGGCGGTGTCGATCGGATTACCATCGATCCTGTCACCCGCATCGAAGGCCATCTGCGCATCGAGGTGGAAGTAACAGATGGTTTTGTCAGCGATGCCTGGAGCTCGGGCACCTTATTCAGAGGCATTGAAAACATTCTCAATGGGCGCGATCCGGCCGATGCCTGGCTGTTCACCCAACGGCTGTGCGGCGTGTGCACCTATGTGCACGGCTCGACCTCGGTACGCTGCGTCGAAGATGCCCTGGGACTGACGGTACCGAAAAACGCCCGCATCCTTCGCAATCTGATGATGGGCGCCCAATTTTTGCACGACCACATCGTTCACTTTTATCACCTGCATGCCCTGGACTGGGTGGACATTGTTAGCGCTCTTGGTGCTGACATCGTTAAGACGGCCTCTCTGGCCAAAGACATTTCGCCCTTCGCCCCAACGATTGATTTTGGCGCCGTCAAAAACCGTCTGCGGAGCTTTGTGGGCACCCGGCAGCTGGGGCCTTTTGCTGAAGGGTACTGGGGTCATCCGGCTTACCTGCTTTCGCCGGAGGAAAATCTTCTGTTAACCGCCCACTATCTGCAAGCACTGCATCAGCAGGCCAAAACCGCACGCCTGCACGCCATTTTTGGCGGTAAAAATCCGCATGTTCAAAGTCTGCGGGTGGGCGGGGTGACGTGCCGCTATGATTTAAACAACGGGCGTTTAGGCGAATTCGGGCAGCTGTTGCAGGAAACCAGAGATTTTATCGATGCGTTTTATATTCCGGATGCCATCCTGGTGGCAAAGAAGTATTCCGATTGGGCCGGCATCGGCAGCTCTGAGAATTTTATGGCTTTTGGGGAATTCCCCCTGACCGACCAGGAACCCCAGAGCCTTTATCTGCCCCGGGGCGTGATTTTTAGCCAGGGCGATGTCGGGGCGTTGAATCCGTCAGCCATCAAAGAGCACGTCGAACACAGCTGGTATTCAGGCAGCACCGCTCTGCATCCGTCCAACGGACAAACCGTGCCGAACTACACCGGCCTTAACACAGAGGCTAGCTACAGCTGGCTCAAAGCCCCCCGCTATCAGGACCAGCCCATGGAAGTCGGTCCACTGGCCCGTATCCTGATGGCATACAACAATGGCAACGGCTTACAAGAAGCCGTCGATCTCGTTCAATACTTTTTGGACGAAACCGGCTTCGGCGCAGACGCTCTTTACTCGACGCTGGGGCGCACGGCCGCCCGCGCTCTGGAAACGGTGCTCATCGCCGACGCTATGACCGTGTGGCTGGACGATCTCGACCTGAGCGGATCGGTCTCGCAATCCTGGACCATGCCGGCTCAGGCGGCCGGAATGGGAATGAACGAGGCGCCCCGGGGGGCCCTCGGGCACTGGATCAATATTGAAAATCAAAAGATCGGCAACTACCAGATGGTGATTCCCTCCACCTGGAATTTCGGGCCGCGCTGCGCGAACAAAAACCGGGGTCCGGTCGAACAGGCCCTGATCGGTACGCCGGTGTCTGATACCTCGCGACCGCTGGAGGTTTTGCGCGTGGTGCATTCGTTTGATCCCTGTATCGCCTGCGCGGTGCATGTGATCGATACACAAAAGGATCGCACATTCAGGGTAAAAGTTAACTGAAAAAATAAACCTCAGTGTCATTCAAGGTGGTAATCGTTATGCGTCAAAAACAAATTCTGGTTTTAGGAGTCGGCAACATTCTGTTAAAAGATGATGGCATCGGCGTGCGGATCGTCGAAAAGCTCCAGCAGGAGTACGCTTTTTCGCCGAATGTCAGGCTACTGGACGGCGGCACGTTGGGGCTGAGACTGCTGGAGCCCATCACCGGCGCGGACGTCCTGATCGTGGTGGATGCGATTATAAGCGGGCAGCCGCCGGGAACGATTGAAAGATTGCCATTGGCGGTCTTGCGCAAGCGCATTTCAATCAAAAACTCGCTGCACCAGCTGGATCTTCTGGAGACCCTGGCACATGCGGAATTTCTCGAACGCCTTCCAAAAACCACAATCATCGGCATCGAGCCTGAGGATACTTGTTCCTTGAGTCTGGAGTTGACGGATACGGTTCGAGCCCGTCGGGAGGACATGGTCAGTGCGGTTTTAGAGGAGATCTTCCGTGCCGGGGGCGGTTATTACCCGCGCGCGCCCGTTTCACTGATCAGCGGCACAGGCCGTCCATCCCACGATGTGAAACCAACAGCACCCACGAAGTAATGGATGTGTGCCGCCCGGATCATTCGATGTTGAGTTTTATTTGGCGCGTGCGCCTCCGGCGTTTGACCCTGATGGTGACCTCTTCCCCGGCAGCGAGCCTTTCGAAAAAATCCGAGGCCTGATCCGGGCTGGTGATTTCATCGTCGTCCACGCCGACGATCACATCCCGGCTGCGCAGCCCCATTTTGCGTAAAACGCTGTCGGCCGGTATGTTGCTGATTCTAAACCCCGACGGCTGGTCGCCCTGCATGTAGGGCGTCACGTTAACCTTCTCCATTAAGGCGTCGACATTGGCAAGGGATGTCTCCACCTCTTCGCGTTTGAGTTTAATGGAGCGGGTTCTGGCGAGTGATCGAGTGCTGCGGGCACTTGATTGCTGGTTGCCGGACGTTTGGGACGAAGAAGGCGAGCGGCTGCCGTTGCTTTTCGATGGTGCAAAAGAAGTTGATCGTTTTGCGGATTCTTTGATCTCAACGGTCAGCAGCTCGTCGCCTTTGGCGGTGGTAATGATCACGTTGTTGCGCAGAATTTTCTTTATTTTTACCTTCCCGGCATTATCCCCTTCACGATAGGCTTCCTGCTCGCGGGTTTTGCGGTTGTCGATAATGGCACGGCTCAGGTCAGGGTCGTCGGCCACCACCGTTCCCACCAGCTCCAGACCCAGGTCTTTTTTGGCCAGTGCGATATTATCAAGGGAGATTTCTTCCTTTTTTTCTGAATCTTTGGCTGGAATGACGTTGAACAGGTTGCGTTGCCAGATAACCTGGTAATCGCTTAAGGGGCGGGTGGAAGCCTGGGATTCAACTTCTGGACGCACGCCCTCAGGGCCTGAAGCGGCAACCGCGTCCGCTTCCAGCCGGGCAATTTGGATGGCCTGTACCGTCTGAAATCCGAGATATCCTATCAGCAAAAGCAACAACAGATAAAGCGGATAAAAAATCCAATGGCTTTTTTTGCGCGGCAATTTGATAAGCGTTTTTCGCGCCGGTGGCGGTTCGGGCTCAGCCGGAGTGACATCGATTCGCTCGGGCACGCGCTCCGGCTCTTCAACTGGTACGAGCGCTTCAGCAGCAGGCGGGATGGGTACGGCCTCGGCCGGCTCAAAGACCGGCTTAGGCATTTCGTTTTCCTCCGGCCCAGATAACGGTTCTGGTATTTCGTCCTGATCCGGTTCGGGCGCCAATTCCACCGGCTCGAGCGCAGGCTCCCAGATTTCGTCTTCAATCGGCAAGGATGGGTAGTCTTCCTGATCCTGCAAGGATTCCGGAATCTCGTCTTCAGGCGGCATGGGTGCTAAATGGGCCGGCACATCCGCGGGCTCCGGAAGTTCGATCTCGAATTCCGGCGGGGTCTCCGGGATGGGTTCTTTTTTGAGTTTCAGAAGTCTTTTGGGCCGATTTTCAATGTCGTTGCGCTTCAGGATCTTATAAACTGACGTGGCGGAGACGAATATATCTTCTTGCTGCAGCAAACGCATCAGGCGCCGGGCGCCCAGGTCAGGGTTTTCCAATGAGAGCTCGACAATCCGGTCTTCGACCTCGGGCGGAATTTTGTCCGGAAACTTTTTGGGAAAAATGACCGGTTGTGCGGTCGTTTCAGCGGCTTTGTCCAGCCGTCTCTGACGGGTTTGCAGTCCGTTGCGCTTTAAAACCCGATACACAGCCGATGAAGCTGCAAAAATTCCTTGTTCTTCCAGCAGCGGCACCAGTCGTTTGGGACCCAAATCGGGATTGCGCAAAGCGATCTCACAAATACGCCCGGCAATTTGATCCCTGATTTTGGTTGCCGACTTTTTGGGCCCTGCTTTCGGCCTGTGCGCTTTTTTAAAGCGCTTGTCCCGTTCGGCCAACCGCCGGCTGCGGCTCTGCAGCCCATGGCGCTTTAAAATAGAATAAACCGTTGAAGCCGGGACTCGGATTTTTTCCTTTTTCAGCAGCGGCAGCAAACGGCGGGCACCCAAATCCGGATTCTGCTGCGAAATGTCGACGATACGCGCGGCAACGGCATCGGTAATCCTGACAACAGACTTTTTGGGCGGCGATTTGGGCCTGCGGATCTTTTTTTTGCTTTTTGCCAGCCGCAGGGCGCGGGTCTGCAGGCCGTTGCGGCGTAGAATGCTCTGAATGCTGGTCGCTGAGACGGATATGTGCTTTTTTTTCAGCAGCGGCACCAGTCGCCGGGCTCCCAGCTCGGGATTCTGCAGGGCAATCGCCACAATCCGCTCGGCCGTTTTGAGCGGGGTTTTTGTGGGGACTTTTTTGGGTGCGCGCTTAGAAGCCATTTTTTAAAATCGAAGGGTCGGGATAGATTAAAAATTGAAAATTCAGCCGGCGGCCCTGTGCTCAAAAGCTATGGGTCCACCACCTAAACCAGTTTAACCTATCCACTTTTTCGGCGCAAGGGCTGAATGAACGAAAAAAGCCGGCCTAAGCCCTGTTGGGGGCTTCTGCCGGCTTATGGTGAAAAATTTATCCACAGATTACACAGATTATCGCAGGTTAAAAAAAAAATAAAAAATTATTGAAAAAATCTGTGGGTAGTTTCCAGCCTTTATCGCTATCAGCTATCAGCTATGAGCTATGAGCTATGAAGCCATGAGCCATAAACTATCAGCCATGTTTACCCCGTGGAATTCCGCGCAGCGGACTCACCGAAGGCGAGATTCCACCGGGGAGCGATGTAGCTTCCCGGCCTTTTTGTATGAGCGGGAGATTGATCATTGAAAAATTTGCAGATACACTATAAGAAAAAAATATTGTTCACATAATACCAAATGCCTGACTTTCAAATGCATCCTGAACAAAAAAAATCATATCAAACGATGACCCCTGAAAAGAAGCTGAAGATCGCTTTGGATCTTTACCACGCTGCGAAAGAATTCAAAGCTGCCGGATTGAAACAGCAGCATCCTTATTGGAGCACAGAAAAGATAAACCAAAAAGTCAGGGAAATTTTCCTGTATGCCAGAACATAATTTATTCCGAATTTTCGTAAGTCGTTTCAATAAACTCTCCATTCCCTATATGATCACAGGTGCGGTCGCCAGCATCATGTATGGTGAGCCCAGACTGACCAATGATATTGATCTGGTAATTGACATGAACCCTGACGAGGTGGAGGACTTCACAAAGACGTTCCCCATTGATGAATTTTATTGCCCGCCTGCTGAAGTGATTAAATTGGAGATAGGCCGATCCCAGCGGGGCCATTTTAACCTGATCCATCATGAAACCGGTTTTAAAGCCGATATTTATGCTTCGGGACGGGATGAACTGCATCAATGGGGGTTGAGAAACAGAAAAGCGGTTGATGTGGAAGGTGAAAAATTCTGGCTGGCGCCGATTGAATACGTTATTTTGCGTAAACTTGAATATTACCGCGAAGGTCAATCCGAAAAGCATTTGCGGGACATATCCGCTATTCTGACCGTTTCTTCGGATGAAATTGATTTCAAGATGCTCAAAGCCCAAATAAGCGCGAGATCGCTAAAAAAAGAATGGCAAGCCGCTAAAGATTTTAAAATATGAACAATTCATCCACAGATTCCAAAGATTATCGCAGATTAAAAAATAAAAAAATTAGTGAAAAAATCTGCGTTCATCGGTGTCCTAAGAATTCATCGCGAACTCATTTTGTGCCATATTGCTTTATGCTTTTCAGCCATATAGCCTCCCGGCTGCGATGGCAGGTTAATTAGTAGGATGTCCCTATAAACAAAATTCGTGCGTATATGTGGGATCGGCTTCCAGCCGCGATGCATGGTTTGTCGGGACCCAGGACTTCCTTTTATTTGTCTGGCAACCATTTGATTGATTCGGTCATCCCCGCGCAGGCGGGGATCCAGGCATTCTTTCCTCTGGATTCCTGCCTCCGCAGGAATGACAGTAAGCAGACGAAAACACCTTCTAAGTTTAAAGAATCACCGCAGCAAAGCCTTACGAGAAGACGGGTCTGCGTCCTATTAAATTTCCGAAAGCCCATCGCGTTTTACGGCGACACCTTTTAGCTTTTTAGCTTCATCGCCTCGCGCCTACAAACACTATTTAACGAATCCTCCATCTAAAGCTTTGACTAAATATCTATGAGCTCTCAGCTATATTTACCCTGTGAAATTCCGCACAGCGGACTCGCCGAAGGCGAGATTCCACTGGGGAGCAATAAGCTTATGAACTCGGCTTCGACTAATAAGTTAATAAGTAAAGAACGTCCCCTATATAATACGCTAAAAAAGGGCCGCCCAAAGGCGGCCCCGGTTGAGGTTGTTTGTGCACAAGGAAGCATTAAGCCCCCGGACCTACAAACAGCACCCGCATCATCTCGTGGTCTTCGTGCGAGAGGATGTGGCAGTGCCAGACATAACGCCCCGGCTTATCGAAGGTGGTCTTGATGCGGGTGATCTGGCCCGGCAGGGCCGTGACCATGTCCTTCGGGGCGTTCTCGACGTACTCGGCGGGTTGGGTAACCGCCGCCCCCTCGGTGGGGTTGACAATTCGGAAGCCCTCGCCTCGCAGGCCGTTGTGCTGCACCACCGGCTGCGTGACCAGATAGGTTCCGTCTTCGGCGGGGGCTCCATTCAACGCATTGGGGATGACCCTATCTTCCTCTTCTCCACTAGGATCGTCTGGACCAATCGTATTGCTGTCCCATTTGATCTCTTTGCGTCCCAGAATCTCGAAGTTCACCAGGTGCAGGTGCACCGGGTGGGCATCGCCGGTGACGTTCCAGATTTCCCACTCTTCGGTGGAGTCGAGGGCCGGGTTCTCGGTGGTCGGTGAGTGCCAGGCGATGGAGCCCTCCATCTGGTCGGTAAGACCCGCGTCGATGTAAGGCTGCTCGTTCGGCCAGTTGATCGGATTGCCCGCATAGTCGGTGGCCGGCTCGGCGGTGCCCAGCAGGGGCTGGAGGCGCCCGAACTCGTCCTTACCTTCGAACAGCGCCACCTTACGCGTTCGGGTCGGGGTCGGGATAACCGGTCCGAAGGCAATCCCGGTGGGGCTCACATCTGGTACGGTGGCATCCAGCGGCTGGTTCACGTCGAAGGCCATGATGCGGTCGGTAAAATTAAAAATCTGCGGTCCCGGGATATCGCCGCCAAAGGGCTCGTCGCCGCCGATGTTTTTCATGATGATACGTTTATTAGGAACTGAATGGTCACCATTTAAGTCGAAGTCGAAAATGATGTCGTAACGCGAGCCGGTTTCGATCAGCAGCGTGGTCTGGTTCTCAGTCGGGCTGGAAGCCAACCCCTGGTCGCTGCCGATGACAGTGAAGGGCAATGGGCCTGTCGCCGTCGTGAAGTCCTCGGCACCGGCCGGCACCTCAAAGAACTGGACCGCCAGAAAGCGGCTGTCACAGCCGTTGAGAAAGCGCAAGCGGTAGTTGCGCGGCTCCACGTCCATTTTAGGCCAGATTTGCCCGTTGACCAGCATGTGGTCGCCGAAGAACTCGGTCAGCGCCGTGGGTCCGCCGCCTGGAAAGATATCGGGCGGCAGCTCCGCTTCTTCGCCGGTGATGAAGCCGTCGTAGAAAGGATCACCGGGGAAAGCCGGATAGAACAGCTCACCGTTAGCCAGGAACATGCGGTCCTGGATGGCAAAGGCGGCCTCGTAGGGGAAGGCCGGCAGATCCAGCGGATTGCTTGGCTGTCCTGTGTCGTCAGCATCCCGCAGGATATAGAACCCGGCCAGACCGGCATAGACGTTGAGCCGGGTGATACCCAGGGCATGATCGTGGTACCAGAGGGTCCCGGCCGGCTGGTCGTTCTGGTAGATGTACTTTTTGTCGACCCATTGCGGTCCCCGCACCGTGAAGCCGGGTGAGAAGAAGAACTCGGGGTTGCCGTCGTAGATGCTGTCCGAATGGCCGCCGTGCAGATGCGCGACCGCCGGAACGCCCACGGAGGCGATTGAATACTGCGTATAGCCCGCCAGCGAATACGCCCAGTGCAGTGAGGTATCGACCGGAAGCAGGTGGGCCCGCGGGAGCTTGTTTTCACATTTTACTTCAACCGGCACGCCACT
>JASFIG010000168.1:0-9212 GCA_050122795.1 Desulfobacterales bacterium | reverse complement strand
TACGGGAATATGACCTGCAATGACGATGGCCGAGACTTCGAAAAAGTTTTCTTCGGTAAACACCAGGGCCAGTCCTAAAACAAGGGCACTCAATAGGACGGAGAAAAAGCCGCAGGCGAAGGCTGCTGACAGTGCCAGCTTTGGCTTTTTATGAAGAAAGGGGCTGCAAACCAAATAACACAGCACCGCCGGCAATGCCATAATGATGGTGTTGACCCCCAAACCGGTAATGCCGCCGAATTGAAACAGCACCGCCTGCAGCACGAGCGCCACCAGGATGGCCGGAAAGGCGGCCCACCCCAGCAGCAACCCCACGAGCCCGTTCAGGATCAGGTGGGCATTGGCGGGCCCAATCGGAACATGGATCAGCGAGGCCACAAAAAAAGCGGCTGAAAGGATACCGGCCTTGGCAATGCGGTCGTAATCGAGCTTCTTGAGACCGATGGCCGTTCCGGCCGCTGCCAGTGCGCCGCCGGATATGAGTACGGGCCCGGATAGGACCCCTTCTGAAATGTGCATATGATTCGTTCGTGGTCAGTTGTTCGTTGTCAGTTGTTGAGACTGTCCGTTCCTACAGAGAGAGCCCCCGGGCCGCAAGCTCGGGCGAACGGTCAGGTTGAGGGCGTATGTATCATGCTGCAACCACCTGTTCTCTCCTCATTTAAAGTCTAGGCAGCAACGGTGTCTATTTGCTGATTACTATAAGCATGGTTTAGCGGTTTTGCCAGTTGTGAAATTTTACCCAGATGACCGCGCCGAGCTCCACATCTTTTTCTTTGCCGTTGTGTTTCAATTTGAAATCAGCTGCGTTTAAAGCAGCAAAACCCCACCAGCCGGCAACCGGTGCGGCATAGGTAAATATGGCGTTGCCATCGGCTTTGATGGTCTGGGTTATCATGTAGACGCTGGGTGCCGTGAATTTTTGATCGATATTGTAATATTCGACTTCAACTTCAGCAAAGGGTACCGGTTTTCCGTTGAGCTTCACGATTCCCTGGAAAACATTTCCGGCATACAGACCGAAGGGCTTGGTCAGGGGAACGATTTCGGTTTTCAGTCCGATTTCTGCATCCCAGCCTTCATCGTCGCCAAAAGCCGCTACTATCGTCTTGGTGTGATGAACGATAAATGAGTCCTCGGCCGGCTCCCAGTAAGGTTCGGGTTCCATATAAAAAGCATACACGCCCGGCCGTTTTATTGGATATGCTGCCTGCCAGCCTGTATGGCCCATTATGCGAGCTGGCTTCAGTGAGCCCAAAAGGTCCTGCTTTTTGCCATCCACAAACACATTAAATGCGTTGGGTTTAACCAGCTCCATGCCCACCATTTCAAACGGATGGGAAAAGGAAAGGGCTATGTTAACGGTTCGAGAGTCATCCTGCATCACCATGGTATCGGAGGGAATCAGCATACCAAAGTGCGCCAGTGAAGCAGATGCCGATAAAAAAATAATGAGTAACAAAACAGCTAAAAAGACAGACTTCCGCATTTTATCTCCTTAATTTTCATGCAACATTCAAGTTAAGGCCCCTGTATCAACTCTTTGTACGCAGAAGACCCTCTAATATTATCCAGATCCGCATCATTTTTGATGCTTTCCCAGTTTGTGTACCCTTTGTTAATTGCCTTTTGCAACCATTGAATCGAATCATCGACCCGATTCAGCTGCGAATACATGCAGGCGATATTATAGTGGGTCTCGGCATCATCCGGTGCATAGTTCAGTATATCTAAAAATACCGTTAACGCTTTGTAGTATTCTTTGTTTGCCGCGGTAACCAAACCCAGATTGTGAAGGGCCGGCAGAAATTTTGGATTCAACTGAAGCGCCTTATTATACTGTTGCACTGCCAGTTGCCGATCGCCTTTGCGGAAATACAGATTGCCCAGTTGAAAGTGCAATTCGAAATTTTTAGGATCTTCCTTCATTAGTGCCTGGAGACGCGCTATTTCGTTTTCAAGTTCCTGTTGGATGGCCACAGCTCTTTTTAAATTGTTTTCAGCCGTCTCAAAGTCCGGCTTTAATCGTAATGCCTTTTGAAATTGGCGGATGGCTGCTTTTATCTGGCCTTCCTGCATCAATGCGATTCCCAGATTATTGTAAACTTCAACGAGGTTCGGGTCGATTTGCAGCGCGGCCAGGTAATGGCGGACCGCTTTTTCGGTTTCCCCCCGATTCATATAGATACTGCCCAGGTCGTTGTGAGCGGCTACGGTACCGGGTTCAAATTGAATGGCCTGGTAATAATGCGCCAGACCCTCATCCAGCCGTCCGTTTTTTACCAGTGCGCGCGCCAGATTAACATGTGCCGGGACATAGTGCGGCCTGATTTCTAAAGCACTCTGGAAATGCCGCATGGCTTCTTGTGTTCGGCCTTTTTTTGCCAGGATGCTTCCGATGTTGGCATGGGCTTCAGGCAGGTCCGGTTTAAGTTTGAGTGCCGTTTTATAATGTTCGAAAGCCTCATCCATTTTGTTTTGCTGTTCGAGGGCTTTGCCCAGGTTGACATGGGGCTGGGCCAAATTCGGTTTAATTTCAAGGGCCCGTCTGTAAAACGGGATGGCCTCCTCGCTTCGGTTTTGTTTTGAATATGCGGCACCCAGATTAAAATGCGGTCTGGCTTTATTCGGAGATTTTTTGACCACATCGCTCCATAAAGAAATATCGTTGACCCACACACGGTTGCGCTGATAGGTCCCGACAGATAGCCCCACCACTAAAAGGCCGAGCAGACCCATTTTGAGCCAGTTTAACGTAATATATCGATATGCCAGAACGACCGGGATCAAGCCGACCAGCATGGTCGGCAAATAATTTCGATGTTCAAATATAATGGCCAACGGGAGGATGGAAGACTCAATCAAATGGTTTATCAAAAACCAGAGGAGACAAAAGGAAATCAGGCGCTCTCTTTTGGACAGATAGATAGCCATTGCAACCACGCCGCCGATGGCAAACAGGCAAAGCAGCGTTGAGATCGGATCGATCAAAGACTGGGAGAGAACAAAATCATAATCCAGGTTGAGTCTGGCGGGAAGGGGCAGGAAGATCAGGCTGATGTAATGGATAATGACCCGAAATTGGGTCAGCAATCTTTGCGTCATGGTGAATTCATGGCGCGCATAGTCATGAAAATTCTGGATTTTTTCCCAGGGGTTAAATCCGGTGTAAATTAAAAAAAGGAGAATAAAAAATGCACTGATTGCGAAAATATATTTCAAATGCTGTTTCAGCCATTCCTTACTGAGGTCTTGAAAAAAATACCATTCATAGAGAAAGATCAGAAACGGCAGCGTAGCACTGATCTGCTTGCATGCCAGCGATAGCAGCCATGCCACTGCAGAAGCGATAAACCAGATCCATTGCTTCTTGTTTTCTTCTGCGAGTCTTCCATAAACGTAAAATAAAAATGAAAGAATAAAAAACATGGAGGACAGACTGGTCATCCTTTGAACGATGTAAGTCACCGATTGCGTTTGAATGGGATGGATCAGCCAGATCAAAGCGGCCCAAAAGCATATGAGATGCGTATGTTGATATCGTTGCTGAACGGTCGGAATTTCAAGTGTGGTTTTTAAAAACAGATATAGAAAAAAGCCGGTCAGAATATGAATTATGATATTAACCAGATGATAACCAAAAACATTATACTGGTGCAGGCTGTAATTCAGGGCAAAAGTGATAAATGGAATCGGGCGCATTTTAGAGCTTGTCAGCCCCGCTTTAATGATTTTTGGTATCGAAAATTCCGTGACGCGAATGGCGGGATTTTCCTCAATCCGGATTAAATCATCCAGAACAAAAGGAGAATTTAGCGTATTGGAATAGATATAAGCGGAAATTCCGGCGAAGAATAAAAAGATCAAAGAAGATAGAATAACAGCTCTTTTATTTTTTAACCGAGCAAACATGCGATTCTAGAAGACCTCTTTTTCAGGATTTTTAAAATAATATAGTTGAAGGGTCAGGGAGTTTTTCTTAAATCGACCGCGGAATGAAATATCAGCGACTTCAGCGTGCAAACTCATGATTAAGGGAGCGTAGCAAAAGAACAGAAATCAAATATAAAATATCGGGTTAGGCCCAAAATCAAATTTGCGCCCAGTGGTGGCTTTGGGGTTATTGCTGTTCTTTCGCAACGCTCCCTAAACCATTCAGACAGTGCACGATTTCGCTGCTGATAATTCATTCCGCTATTATCAGGGATTGGATGGAAAAACTTCCCGACCTCTCATCTAGTTATAAACTTCCCTAAAAATATGATTGCCAAATCTGAAACCAAAACCCCCAGAAACCTATTTGAAAAGCCGTTTTATGCCAAATGGAATTGTGATCAGAAATTTGCGCAGCCCCTCTTTTGATAATCGTTTTCGGATTTCGCGCGAGATAAAGGCGGGCCTCATATAAAATTTTCTGTAAGATTCCTTCATTTTTTTTTGAATCATTTTATGACTGAGGTGATCGTGAATAAAAATTTCTTTTTCGGTCGAAAGATAATCGTAGTCATCCCAGTTATTACTGATAATTTTGTCCTGTGCCAGCAAGGTTTTATACATTGCACTTCCGGGAAAGGGTATGGCCCGCGTAAATTGCGCATAATCAGGATCTAATTTTTTGGCATATCGAATGGTATCGTTAACAGTTTTTACGGTTTCGCCAAGGTTTCCGATCATAAAATTCCCCGTACATTCGAGCCCGATTTTTTTACACATTGATATGGCTCTTGTAACCTGTTCCAGTTTGATGCCCTTCTTGATAGATTTCATGATTTCTGAATTTCCAGTTTCGATGCCAAAGCCAACACGATAACAGCCGGATGCCTTCAATTTAATTAAGAGTTCTTCAGAAACAGTGTCAACACGGATACCGGCCGGCAGGGACCAGGCAATATTCATATTCTTTTTTAGCAACAGGTCGCAAAATTCGATTGCCCGCTTGGCATTGATAGTAAAACAATCATCTATGATTGAGAATTCTTCAATGTTGAAATCATTTATCAGCTGAACGATCTCTGAGACGATGCTTTCCGGAGATCGAATCCTGAATCTGCTGCCAAAGATGCCTTTATAGCAAAAAGTACATTTACCCGGACAGCCTCTTGACGTTACCACCGGAAGGCTTAGCCGGGCTTTCTTGAAAACGCTTTCGTACTTTTGGATTGGAAATAACTCCCAGGCCGGAAAAGGAATTTGATCAAGATCCTTAATTGGCATTCGATCTTTATTATGCACAATGCGATTGTTGTGCCGATAAGAAATTCCATCTATATTACTTAAATCAATTTCTCCTTTGAAATATCCGACCACTTCCTTGATGGTCTGTTCCCCTTCACCCCTGACAACAATATCAGTCCCCTCAGAAATCATATCTTCCGGGAACAGCGTTGCATGCGGGCCGCCGGCAATAACCTGGATATCTTTTAAAACCTGTTTTACCTGTTTGACAATTTTTGCGGTGTTGTTGAAGGCCGGCGTTGCAACCGAACATGCCAGAATGTCCGGTTTTTTATCTAATATGCGAGCTATGGTCTGCTCGGCATTCAGCCTGTCGGCATCGGACATCAACGTTTCAGTTTGAACGCCTAATGATTTAAGGACACCGGCCAAATAGGCCAATCCGACCGGCGGCGACGGGCTCATTGAAGCGCGTGGCAGAGGGGGTAGTAAAATCAAAAAATGCATGGTTACCACAACCTTACACTGTTTTCGTTAAATTTTGTCATAACCCCATAATTTAATGAGGTCCCTATTCAGAAATTCACTCAATGAATGAACCTCTGGCTTAAATTTATGCATCAATTCAAATCGAAAGTCCGCATCGATTTGAGTGGTCTTCTCGTCCTCGAAAAAACTTTCCCAGTACGTTGATGATAGCTTACTGAATAAATTCCTCGGCAGCACTTTAATGGCCAATTTAATCAGATACGGATATTGAAGAATATGTTGTACAATCGGCCATTTTGCATTTGTTCTACTTATATTTACCTTTTTAAAACGAGGTGAAAAATCATGGTCAACTTCTAAAAATTCTAAAATTTCTTTATATATTTTTGGGTTGTCGGTTTTAAAATCATCATAGATGATGATTTTGATGTTCGCGGTATCAAATAAATCCGTATATCTTTTGATTTGTTTGTAAAATTTTATAAAATCACTATAATACAGCATCGATGGTGCCATCACCTTTTCTGATAAATAGTGGCCTTTTTTTCTTTCATTTTCCAGGATGACGGCCTCTTTTATTTCCGGTTGATTCTCACCGATGATTTGAATGGCTTTGGCATGATATGAGCTCAACCAACTCACCGGTTCTCTAAAAACCATTATAATTTTAGCTTCCGAATTAAATGTATGGATCTCCCTGGCCGCTTTTTTGGAGTATAAATACACCGCCGTTGATTCACCGGCAATCTTTTCATGGGCCCATTGTTTAAAAATCTTTAAATATTGATTTTCAGATCTAAAATGAAAGTATTTCGGTTTCTTATGGAACAAATCGCTTTCTGCATGCAAATCCTTGGCAAAATAGACCGGCTCTTTTGGAATGGACATGAAAATATCCGGATGCTGATCTAATGCATCATGCAATGCGGATGTACCTGTGCGGGGGTGACCGACAATAAACAGGTTCGGCTTTTTCATATTAGGCACCCAAGAATTGAATCATTAAAACCATGCGAATGATATTACAATTGATCCAGTTTTAAGCCCTGACAGCAAAAAGCGGGTTTCATCTAAATTTCGTTATACCCCCATAATGTCATTAAATCTCTTTGCAGCACATCGCTCAACTTTTCAACCTCGATTTTGAACTTCAGCATCAATTCTTTTTTCAATGCCGGATCAAGCGTTTGTTTGGGTTCTTCGACCAATATCATTTTTTTATAATATTGCACCAGTCTCGCGTAGATGCTGTCCGGAAATATGAAATGCTGGAGTTTACGAAAATAAGGCGAATCGAATAATAAATATTTAAGTTTTGGCCATTTAACACTTTTTTTGTATGGATTTACCACCGTAAAATCAGGAACAAAATTTGGATCAACATCTAAAAAGCTCAGTATTTCCCTGTATATCTTAGCCGGATCCCGCTTAAAATCATCAAAAATTAATACTTTGACCTGATCTTTGCCAAATAAGGCTGAAAACCGCTTCAGCTGTTGTGAATATTCTATAAACTGAGAATAAAACAGCCACGAGGGGGTGATGACCCTTTTTGACAACTTATGCCCCTTTATCCTTTGCGGTTCAGCTGATAGTGCCTGTCTAAAATCCTTTATATCTTCGCCAAGGGAAAAAATTGCGGTGGAATGATAAGAGAACAAAAAACTGACAGGCTCTCTGAAGGACATAATAACTTTTGATTTCTCATTCAGGCTGTACATTTCTTTGGCCGATATTTTCGAATACAGAGAGGTGGCTGAGGCCTCGCCCGCAATTTTTTCATTTGTCCAATTTTTATAAAGCTTTAAATACCTTGCCTTCGTCCGATACGGAAAATATAACGCCTTTTGATGGAAACGGTCGCTTTCATCATGGAAGTCCCTGGCAAAATAGTTGGGTTCCTTTATGGGTGACATAAATATATCCGGGTGCTGCTTTAAATAGTCATGCAATGACGAGGTGCCGTTTCTCGGGTGACCCACAATAAATAAATTAGGCGTCTTCATAGACGAACCCTCCATGTCAGGGCGCGATGGTTTCGCGGGGCTGAAGCCATTTTTATAATCGTTCTTATTTCGGGCTCTTGTAAATGGTTGCGGCGTCCGTTTGTTTTTTGGGGGAGCTGATTGACGGCAGAGGGCGCTTGAGCCAAAAAACGATCCCTGAGAACTTGAAACATAAGAGCCACAGAAATGTCAAAATGCTCAGTGCTATGGCCGCTTCTTTTGAATAATTTGCAAGCGGTAGTGTGAGCAAAAGTATGGCGTCTCTGGTTCCCAATCCATTTATCGTAATCGGAATGACACTCACAATTCCGATCAGGGCTCTGCATGCGATAACGAATACAAAGCTTAAATTAATGTTCAACGCCAGCGCGAGCAAAAACAGAACCAATGCTCTCAAGATCCCGATGACAATTGAGGTGCCAAAAATGAACATAAAAAATCTCAAATTATAACCCGACCAGGATTTCGACAAATCAATCTCCAGGCTTTCTCCTATTTTTTGAATTCGTTTATTCGTAAAATTTTTCAAGAAACCAGTGAGTTTTTCCCACAGAGGTTTCCAATAGATTAAGATGGCGACAACCCCTAAAAGGATGATGACAATGAACAACCACAGGTATTCATCCTGGAAAAAAATCTTTGGGAAATAAAATAATGCAAAAAGGCCAAAAAGTAAGTGACCCATGGCATCAAAAACCTTGTCGAAGATTATCGAGGCCGCTATCGTTCCGCCAGATTTTTCCTCCGCTTTTAGGTAAACAAATTTTGACATCTGTGAGACCCCAATTACCGGCATGAGGCCCAAAAACAGGGATATATAATATATTTGAAAAAGCTGTTTAAACGGTATTTCCATCTCCAGCCATTGACATATCAACCACCATCTAGTCGTTAAAGCCGAAATAAGAACTGGAAATAGAAGGACACTTATCAGCGCAACTTCGGGTCGTATGCCCTTCAGAATATTTGCACTGGCTTTAGGATCAACGACCTCTATCAGCAAATATATAAAAAAAATAGGGCCGATACATTTTAACAGCCCTTTCCATTTTCGTATCAAACCATGCATATTTTTATAATTGACTGAGAATATTTCCTGCGTTGTCTGACATGCTATCTTTGGTCATTGATTGGTGATAGACTCTTAAAATGAAATATATAAAAATCAGCGGTACAAACACGGCTGCAATAAGAAAATTGAACAAATTTAGATTTGAAGCACCATCTGGCCGCGATACTTTAAGCGGAATTCCCAGTAGCAATGCCGGAAGGCATTTGAAGAAGTTTTTGGCACGATAGTTCTTATAGTAAACGAGCAGTCGGTTGCTGGAAATATGAATCAGTTTTCTTAACCTCTGAAATGGATTTCCTGAAAACGCCTCGTCCCGATAGTGATATACCCGCGCGCCGGGTCGGACGTACATTTTCCACTCTGATTTTTTTAGCCGGATGGATAAATCCAAGTCCTCTGCATAACTGACCAGTCTATCATCAAACAAATAGTTTCCCACATCAGCAAGTATAGATTTTCGAAAACACATG
>JASFIG010000167.1:0-9213 GCA_050122795.1 Desulfobacterales bacterium | reverse complement strand
AAGCAGCAGCTGGCGGAGACAATCGCTTATATCAAAAGCAAAACGCAGGTTGCACCGCATATCGGTTATCTGACCGGTACCGGACTGGGCGAAAGCGCTGATTCCATGGCCGTCGATGCATCGATTCAATATGAGGATATTCCTCACTTTCCTGTATCGACGGTTCAAACCCACATGGGACGCCTGCTGATGGGTGATCTAAATGGTTGTCCGGCGGTGGCCATGCAGGGCCGCTTTCATCTTTACGAGGGCTATAGCCCTCTGGAAGTCACCTATCCGGTACGGCTCATGCAACAACTGGGCGTCAAAATCCTGATCCTATCAAATGCGGCCGGTGGCCTGAAGGCCGAATTTAACCCCGGCGATGTCATGCTCATTAGCGATCATATTAATTTGACCGGCGAAAGTCCCCTCCCGGGTCCCAATGAAACCACCTGGGGTCCGAGGTTCCCCGATATGAGTTGCGCCTACGATCAGACGCTCATTACGATGGCTGAAACCATTGCCGGCTCAGTCGGGGCAAATCTGCAAAAGGGCATATACGTCGGGCTTAAAGGGCCTTCGCTGGAAACGCCGGCTGAAGTGAAATTTTTGCGAATCATCGGCGCCGAAGCCGTCGGTTTTTCAACCGTCCAGGAAGTGATTGCCGCCGTTCACGGTGGGATGCGTGTACTGGGATTATCAACGATTACAAATGTCCATAACCCCGATGATCCCACCCCGGCATCCATTGAAGAAATCATTGAAGTGGCCAAAGGGGCGACGACCCTGCTGAAAAAAATTATCGAAGGAGTGGCTGAGCGAATTTATGAAACCGAAATCCGCTGATATTCTGGTAATAAATGGAACTGTCCTGACGCTGGATGCCGCTAATACAACCCTCACCAAAGGCACCGTTGCAATTGCCAAAGATACCATTGCGGCCGTCGGCCCGGCAGAAGATTTTTCCGACTGGAGCGCCTCTGAGGTTGTCGATGCCCGTGGTGGCATCATCATGCCCGGGCTGATCAACACCCACACCCACGCCGCCATGACCTGCTTCAGGGGGCTGGCAGATGACCTTCAATTAATGTCCTGGCTCAATGATCATATTTTTCCAGCTGAGGCCAAACTGGATGAGCAAAAGGTTTACAGCGGCACGCTGCTCGCATGCGCAGAGATGATCATGTCGGGCACGACCTGTTTTTGCGATATGTACCTGTTTGAGGATGCCGTCGCCCGGGCCGCTTGCGATGCCGGTATGCGGGCGGTAGTCGGAGAAGTTCTGTATGATTTTGACTCGCCCAATTACGGGCCCATCGCGCAAGGATTCGAATATACCCGCAAACTGATCGATAGCTGGCAAAACCACCCGCGCGTTAACATTGCCGTAGAACCGCATTCCGCCTATTTGTGCGCACCTGAATTGCTGCAGGCAGCATTTACTCTGGCGCAGGATTTCGAGATACCGCTGGTGATCCATCTTGCCGAATCCAAAAGTGAAGTCGCGCAGATTGAAGGACGTTTTGATCGGACTCCGGTACAGCACCTGGCTGAACTCGGGCTTCTGGCCCCGAATTTGGTAGCCTGCCATTGTGTCGAATTGACAGAAAATGATATCGACTTGCTGAAACGCTATGATGTCAAAGTCGCTCACAATGCAGAAAGCAATATGAAACTGGCATCCGGCGTGGCACCGATTCCCAGGTTGTTGGATGAGGGCATTTGCGTGGGATTGGGAACAGATGGTTGTGCCAGCAACAACAATCTGGACCTGTTTCTGGAAATGGATACCGTCGCCAAGCTCCATAAGGCTAAAACGCTGGACCCCACCGTCATGGACGCACAGACGGTTTTAAGAATGGCCACGTTAAACGGCGCACAGGTTCTGGGACTCGAAGCGCGTATCGGTTCGCTTGAGAAGGGGAAAAAAGCCGATTTGATCATCGTTGACACCGCAAAGCCCCATTTGACGCCCATGTACAACCCGGTGTCTCATATGGTTTATGCGGCGCGGGGCAGCGATGTCACGACTGTGATCATTGATGGCGCCATTGTCCTGCAGGATGGGCATCTTAAAACCATGAACCTTAGCACCGTCATAGACGATGTCAATCGGATCGCAGAGGACATCGGAGGCAAACAATAATCGCCACAGGGAATTGACTACATTTTATCTTTTGTAAATGGAGTATTGGAGCCAAATCAATTTCGGATTGCAGATTGCGGATTTCGGATTTTGAAAATGTGAATTGCTTGATAGCCCAATCTGCAATCCGAAATCTGCAATCCGGAATACGAAGTACTCCATCACTCCAACACTCCAGCCTGTTTTTGCTAAGATATGGATTTTTCATTTAATGAGACAGAATTGGCTCAATATTTAGATAACGTGACGCCATGACCTACGATCTTGTCATCCACAACGGTACCATTGTGACCGTCAATCGGCGCTTTGACATTATCCCCGATGGACTGCTGTGTGTAAACGGCGGCAAAATTGAACGCCTCGAAACCATTACCGCCAATCAATCACTACCCAGAGCAGCTGAAACGATCGATGCCGGCGGCGGCCTGATAATGCCGGGCCTGGTGAACAGTCACACCCATCTTCCGATGACCCTGTTTCGTGGCTTGGCCGACGACCTGCCGCTGGACAGCTGGTTGAATGAACATATCTTTCCGGCTGAAGGCGCTCATCTTCAGCCGGAAAGTGTGCGCTGGGGGACGCTGCTGGCATGTGCTGAAATGCTGCTTGCAGGCACCACCACCTGCTGCGATGGATATTTTTTTGAAGATCGGGTGGCAGAGGCTGTGCATACCAGTGGTATGCGCGCCGTATTAGCCCAGGGGGTAATTGATTTTCCGGCACCCGGCGCACCGGATCCTAAAAAAAATATAGCGGTCGCCCAGGCATTTGTCACCAAGTGGCAGCACGCATCGACCTTGATCACGCCATCCATATTTTGTCATTCCGCGTATACTTGCAGCGGCGATACGTTGAAAAAAGCCAAGGCGCTGAGCATGGACGCCGGCCTGCATTTTCAAATTCATGCGGCCGAAACCCAGACCGAATGCCGGCAAATCAAGCAAGATCATAACACCACACCCATCGATTATTTAGATGGCCTGCAAATACTGGATCAAGACACCTTGCTGATTCATTGTGTTTGGCTCACAGATGACGATATTGAAATCATTGCCAAGCGCAAGGCCGGTATTTCTCATAACCCGGAAAGCAATGCCAAGTTGGCCGCCGGAATTGCGCCGGCACCTCAACTTTTAAAAGCCGGCATACCACTTGGGCTCGGAACCGATGGGTGCGCAAGCAACAACAACCTGGACTTGTTTCACGAAATGGATATGGCCGCTAAAATTCACAAGGCGCAAACATATGACCCCACCACAATGGACGCCAGAACCGTCGTTGAAATGGCCACCATCGGCAGCGCCAGGGTTATTGGATTAGACGACCAAATCGGATCGCTTGAAAAGAGCAAACAGGCCGATGTGATCATCATCGAGAACCGCAGCCCGCACCTGACACCCATGTATCATCCGGCGTCACATATTGTTTACGCCGCACAGAGCGCCGATGTTCGGGATGTGATCGTCGCCGGACGTGTCCTGGTGCGGAATCGACAGATTCTCAGTTTGGATGTTGAGCAGATTATGGCCGAGGTGCGCAAAATTGCCGCTCAAATTCAAAAGCGCCGATAATCAATTTGCGACTCATGGCTAATATTAACTGGCTGCTGGCAGCTTGCGTTTTTCTTTGATAACCGGAAAAGCGGATAATGATTTAAATCTGCTCGTGGCAAACACAAATACAGGCGCTAAAATGCCAGAGGCCAGAGACGAGAAGCCAGTAGCCAGAAACATGCAGCTATAAAAAGGACCTGACAAATGAATTTGACTGAAACGATCAAAGCCGCTCGCGGTGACAAACCTATTGATTTGCTTTTGACCAACGCCCGAGTTGTAAATGTACTGTCCGGTGAGATTGAACAGCGAGCAATTGCCATCAGCGAGGGTATCATTGTCGGCTTCGGTCAATATGAGGCCAAAAAGACTTTGGACTTAAACAAGCGCTATGTTGCCCCCGGCTTTATCGACGCTCACGTTCACATCGAAAGCGCCATGACCTGCATTTCTGAATTTGCCCGGGCGGTCGTGGTGCATGGCACCACGACCGTAGCTGCCGATCCCCATGAAATCGCCAATGTGCTGGGGACAGAAGGCATTGCTTATATGCTGCAGTCGGCACAAGAACAACCCATCAATATTTACTTTACACTACCCTCGTGCGTGCCGGCAACGGATATGGAAACAGCCGGTGCGCGCCTGAACGCCGAAGATCTTGCGCCCTTTTTAAATCATGAAAAAATTGTGGCGCTGGCGGAAATGATGAACTACCCGGGTGTCATCTTTGGCGACCCGGATGTGCTTGCAAAAATAAGCGCAGCCAAAAGGCACCGAAAGCCAGTCGATGGTCATGCGCCCGGACTCGAAGGTCAGGCGCTAAATGCGTATATCGCTGCCGGGGTGCAAAGTGATCATGAATGTACCACCGCGCAGGAAGCCAGGGAGAAGCTGGCTGCCGGGATGCATATTATGGTCCGTCAGGGAACCGGTGCCAAGAATTTACAGGCGCTGCTGGAGGTGATAAACGAACGAACCGCCAGGCGCATGATGTGGTGCACCGATGATCGCCACCCCCATGACCTAATTGCAGAAGGCCATATCGATTCGATTGTGCGCGAAGCCATTCAATCCGGTCTGGATCCGATTTTAGCCATTCAGATGGCAACGATAAACCCGGCAGAATACTTCCGATTGAACCACCTGGGCGCTATTGCACCCGGCCGACAGGCTGATCTGGTGGTATTTTCCGATATGCAACAGCCGATTGTCGAACAGGTATATTGCCGCGGCAAATTAACCGCTGAGAACGGCAAGATATGTCCGCATATTCAAACACCGCAGTCTGCCCAAATTGCCCCATCGATGCAGGTAGATTTACAGAAGATAGATTTGACCATACCTGCTGAAAACAAGAAAATTCGCGCAATTGAAATCGAAGCGGATCAGTTGATGACCCATGAGCGCATCGAGCAGCCGGCTGTTGAGAACGGTCAGGCCGTGAGCGATCCAGCAAGGGATTTGCTTAAAATCGCTGTCATCGAGCGGCACAGGGGCAGCGGTAATATCGGCAAAGGGTTTGTCAAAGGCTTCGGTTTCAAGCACGGCGCCCTCGCCTCCAGTGTCGCCCACGATTCGCACAATATCATCATCGTAGGCGCAACCGATGCGGACATGCAGACAGCTTTGCAAACCGTGGTGCAGATGGGCGGCGGTTTAACAGCCGTATCAAACCAGAAGGTTCTCGCCCGTCTGGCATTACCGCTGGCCGGATTGATGTCCTTTGAGCCTGTCGGCGATGTGCGCGATCAACTGGATTGCTTGATCAACATCGCTCACGACATGGGGTGCACCTTATCCGATCCGTTTATGACACTATCTTTTTTGGCGTTGCCGGTCATACCGGAATTGAAGCTGACCGACAAAGGCCTGATCGATGTGAACAAGTTTGAGGTCGTCCCTTTATTTGTGTGAGCAACGCTATAAAAACCCATTTCGTGGACGAGCACGCGAACGAGGGCGAAAGAAATGGTTATCCGCTTCGTACTCGTCGTCGTCCTTGTACTCGTTATCGAAAGCCCGTATGTGTGTCCATGGCAGTGTGCAAGGCGCATCTGTTCACATTTTGGTGTGGGCGCTAACTGCACACCGACTTACCATTGACACAAAAGGCCCTTTACACTATACTTTGCAGGCCTTAAGTGTTCGGTATATTTCATTTTTGCCCTTGTTTTACGATGGGGAACCAATATAAACGGTCTTTACACATGAATGACATAGGGGATGACGGAATCGGTTTATGAAGCTATCAGAAATTGTTAAGGCTCTGGATGCAACCCTTTTGACTGGAGAAGATAAACTCAATAAAAGTATCACCAGATGCGGTGCCAGTGACCTGATGAGTGATGTGCTGGCCGCGGTTTCCGAGGATTGTGTCTTATTAACCGGCTTGACGACCGTTCAGGTCATCCGAACCGCCATGGTGGCCGGCGTAGGGGCGGTGGTCTTTGTCAGAAAGAAACAACCCCCCCAGCAAGTGGTCGATATGGCCAGAGAACAGGGTATCCCCCTGGTATCGAGCCCGTATTCCATGTTTGTCTCCTGCGGCAGATTGCATGCGTGCAATCTCACCGGGCTGGACGGAACACGATAACCTGCCCTTGAAAGATGTCCGGCCGGCCCGGGTAACCGGACGACCCGAAATTTTTAGACCCATGCCCCGACTAAAGAAAAGCTTTCACATCAAAGCCAGAGATTTTATCCGTGCGGGCGAAGCCTCGATCAATGTTCAAAACCTTCTCAAATCCATGGATTTCGATTCACGCTTAATTCGGCGGGTGGCCATCTGCGGGTATGAAAGCGAAATGAATGTGGTCATGCATGGCGGTGACGGTACTCTGAGCATCGAACTGGACGATGAAAAGCTGGTTTTAGAAATAATCGATGATGGCCCGGGTATCGAGGACATAGAGCTGGCCATGCAGGCCGGATATTCGACGGCTAATGATGACCATCGTGAAATGGGCTTTGGTGCCGGAATGGGACTTCCGAATATGAAAAAAAATTCAGACCGCATTCAGATCGAATCCCCAGGAAACCAAGGGACTGTGGTTCGAATGGTATTTTTTATCCCTGAAAAAGGAAAAACAAATTGAGTAAAAAAATGACCTCAACCTGCTTCGTGCGTTTCGAAGGTGACCTGTGTGCCGGTAGGGGCACATGTCTGCCGGTCTGCCCCACCAAAGCCATCCGGATAAAAAACAAGAAGGCCGTTCGGATTGTCGAGCAGTGCATCGGTTGTGGTGAATGTATCCGTGTTTGCCGTGAGAGCGCCGTTAGTGCGGCAACCGAAGCGCCTGAGGCGCTCAACGAGGATCACATCGCCATCGCGCTGGTTTCACCGGTACTCTATGCGCAATTTCCCGGTGTTATGCCAAAAGATGTACTACTGGGCCTTCGACAGATGGGTTTTCAACACACCATCGATATGTCCTATTTTCTTGAGATTTTTCAATACGCCACTGAAGAATTCATCAAGCGCAACCGAAAATCCGGTCAAGCCCCCTGGCCGTTGATATCACCGGTCTGTCCGGTAGTGGTGCGACTGATCGCGTTTAAATTTCCAAGCCTGTTGCCCAACGTATTGCCCGTCTTGCGGCCGGTGGCCCTGATGGCCCGGGAAGTCAGGCGGCGCCTCATCACCGAATATCTGGGTGAAGGCCAGGAGGTTGTTCTATACTACATCAATCCCTGTCCAACCAAAAAAGATTCCTCGTGTTCGTCGTCTCGCCATCAACACGGACCCGCTGAGGATGCCCTGGGAATCAACGATATCTATCCGCACCTGATTAAACATGTGGAGCAGATAAAAGCAGCAGACGCTATCCCCTTTTATCAAACCCGCTTTGAATACGAAACATGTGCCACCGGCAACGCCTCCATGTGGGGAATGTCCGGTGGCGAAATTGCCGACATGGATATTGACCGCTCCCTGGCAGTCTCAGGCATGGAGGAAACCATTCATTATCTTGAAAAAATCGAAATGGGTTTGTTTCAGGATATCGAATATATCGAATTTCGAACCTGCCGGGAGGGCTGTTTGGGCGGTGTCCTAAATGCCATTGATAAATATCTGGCCAAAAGCGCCGTCCAAAAAATGATCAAACAATTCGGCCTGGGTAGACGCCTGCACCGTGAAAATATTCTGCGTATGTACGAAAAAGGTGAGTTTCAGTCCGATAAAGATCCATCCAAGCTGACATCGCTATATGGCGCCCGTAAAAAGGCCCTATCCATTGAAAACATGCAAAAAATCGAAAAAGTGTTGCAGCTGATCAAAGGGACTGATTGTACCGCATGCGGCGCCCCGGACTGCCGCACATTTGCCGAGGATGTGGTACGCGGTGAAGCGAACTTAAATGATTGCGTGTATATCTCGGAAAAATGAAGCCCAAGCGCTCTGTCTGATATCGACAATCCGGTTAGAAAGGAACCAGTGAAAAATGCAGGTTAAAGATCTGGTGAAAAAATTTAAGCTTCAAGTCGCCGGTGGCCAAAAAGGACTTGACCGCGAAGTCAGCGAGGGTTACTGCGGTGATTTGTTAAGCGAAGTAATGGGAAACGCTCCAGCCGGGTGTGCCTGGATGACTGTTCAGGGGCATCAGAATATTGTGGCTGTAGCCGTGCTGCGTGAAATGGCTGCCATTGTTATTACCGGAGGTCAGAAACCGGATGCGGAAACCATCGAAAAAGCAGACCAGGAGGGAATTCCTGTTCTGCAATATCCGGATTCATCCTTTCGGCTGGCCGGTCGACTTTTTAGCGCCGGGGTTGGAAATCCCCCAGCCGAATGAGTTGAGGTCCGAGCATTTGCATCCATAGATTCTATTGTACTCCTGATTCACCACAAAGGTCATGAAGCGCACGAAGGCTTCAAAGTAAGCATTAGGGATTCAACTGTTGTTAAAAAAGATTAAAGCCGACCTCCACATTCACTCCTGCCTCTCACCCTGCAGCGACTGGGACATGAGCCCCAGAAAGGTTGTTGCAAAAAGTCTCGAGCAGCAACTTGATTTAATCGCTATTTGTGATCACAATACAGCTGAGAACGTTGCCGCAACGATGCGCGAAGGGGACCGACAGGGCATTGCCGTTTTGCCGGGAATGGAAATCTGCTCCAGGGAGGAAGTGCATCTGGTCACGCTCTTTGAAAAAATCGAAGATGTCCTGAAAATGCAGGAATTTATTTACAACCATCTGAGCGGTAAAAATCAACCGGAGGTATTCGGACATCAGGTGGTCGCCGATGAGCACGATCAAGTCCTGGGCGAAAATCCTCGCCTGCTGATCGGCGCCACCGGGCTAAGTCTGATTGAAATCGTGAATGAGACCCATCATCTCAGTGGCATCTGTATCAGTTCCCATGTGGATCGCCCATCTTACAGTTTAATCGGCCAGCTGGGTTTTATTCCCGAAGATCTGCACTTAGACGCCGTCGAGGTATCATATCGTGTGCCCCTTGAAAAAGCGCGGGACCAGATTCCGGATATCGGCCATTATCCCTGTTTGACATCTTCAGATGCCCATTTTCTA
>JASFIG010000166.1:0-9229 GCA_050122795.1 Desulfobacterales bacterium | reverse complement strand
TTCATACAGGCCGGCAGGTTGCGATCCATCACGGATGGCGCTTTGTTAAAGGTAATCGTTATGATGCCTTTCTGAGTCCCGACAATTTCAAAAGGCCCGATTTCAGACCGATAGCATGTGGTATATGTTCGCATGAAAATTTCCTTTGAAAGATTTCAGCAATTTTGTGAATGAATTTTATACCGCTTATCATATTAATGTTCCGAAAAAGGATGGCGGCATAAGTGTTGTAGCAAAAAAAGCGTTCCGCAAGTGGAGCTTTTTTTGACAACCACTGTAAAGCAATCTTAAAAATAGTAGATCTTGTTCGAGAGCTCCCGCACCATGCGGGATTTCGCATCAGATTTTAAATATATTATGGTACTCAAAAGGCGAAATTCGCTTCAAAAGCGGAGCGTACAATTTAGTGGCTGGAAGCCACTTCCACTGATATTAGTGATTGGCCTAATTCATTGTGCTCATTGCTGCAACTTTTGGTGGCAGCGGCATCTTGCCGCGATAGTCAATCATTTTGAAGCGGCGTTTTACACGCCTTCGTTTTAATAAAAATAGACGTGTAATCCCGCAAAGGCGGGGAAACGCAGCTATCGGACAGTAGATCCATTTTTAAGATATCTTTTTAGGGGACTTTGACCGATACCCGGCCATATTCTCATCACTCCGAATGCCGCCCGCAGGGTAATCCACACCGCGGTAATCAGCCAGATCCAGGTCAGGGCGCCGGATGCGGTTTCATCGAGCAGGTAAATTGCGACGACTCCGAAAGTCGTTGCCGCGATCATGACGTTGCGCAAGAAACGGAAATCACCGGTTCCCCAGTGGATGCCATCGGTGGCAAATGCCAGCGCATTGATGGGTTGGCTCAAAGCCGCCACCACCCAGGCGGGAAAAAAGATTTTTGTCGCCGACGGCGGCAGCAACAACTGCACAACCCAACCCTGCCCCAGCAACATGCCGGCACTCAAAAAAATACCGGTGACAAAGCTCCAAACACAAACCAGCCAGGCCACACGGCGCGCCTGCTCCAGACGGCCGGGTCCCAAAAAATAACCGATCAGACTTTGTCCGGTAATGGCAAAAGCATCCAGAAAAAGCGCGCTAAACGCCCACACCTGCCGGATCGCCTGATGGGCAGCCCCGGCATCCGCTCCGATGCGGGTGGCAGCCCGGGTGGTAAAAATAAAAAAAGCCGTCAGCAGTCCGGTGCGCACAAACAGGTCACGCCCGATTTGAAACAGTTTTAGAATATCACCCATCCGGAAACGATTTGGAACCCCCAGACGGCGCAACACCACCGCCGTTGCCCAGAGGGCGCCCACCCACTGACTGATGACACTGGCCAGTCCCGCACCGAAAATGCCCAGCCGCGGAAACGGCCCGTAACCAAAAATGAGCAGCGGATCCAAAATAATGTTTAACAGGTTAATGCTGACAGCCACCCAGAAAGGGGTGCGCATATCCTGTAGCCCCCTGAAGATACCGAAGACCGCCAGACTGACCAGGACCGCCGGGGCACCAAACAGGCGCACCTGGATGTATTGGGAAGCAAATTCATGCACGTCACCCCTGGCGCCCATGACAGTGGATATATGCGGTACCAGCGGCAGGCCGCCGAGCATCATGACCACTCCGATGGCCGCGCTTAATGCAATCGCCAGGCCTCCGATTTCAGCAGTTCTTTTTGATTCTTGCCGGCCAAACGCCTGGGCCACTTCGGTCTGGGTTCCAATGCCTAAGAAATTAAAGACCCAGAAAATACTTGAAAGTGCGACGGTACCGGCACCCAGTGCAGCCAGGGACTCTGCGCCCAGGCGCGCGACAAAAGCGGTATCCACCAGGCCCGTCAAGGGCTCTGCCACCAGCGACAACAGCACCGGCAAAGACATGGACAACAGGGTCTTATGCGGCGACTTTACAAAAGGATGATCATTTTGCAGGTTGTGGGCGATCTTCACGTTGCGATCCGTCGGAAATGTTTAAAGAGATTCCAGGCGAGCGGATATCCTGTTTTCGTTGCTTTAAATTCATTGCAAGTTTTCAGTGATAAATAAAATCGCCTGCGGGAGCAATAAAATAAATTCATTCGGCCGTTAAAATAATAAATCCAGGGGTTGTAAAGCCCGGGCCGGGTCTGATATTGTTAACGGCAAAATTACGCTAAACGGATTTAAAGATAATATTTTTTACTTCCAATTGAGTTTCTTATCGGGTTGACTGAAAGGCAGAAAGGGCAGGGACGATGGACGAGCCAAAAGAAGTCACGATCCAAAATTACAAAGGATGGGAAGACTTTTATAAAATCGAGAAAAGCGCAAAGCTCGATTTTTTCATGCGCGGCGGGCGCATGCTGGATATTTTGTTTTCCCAGCAATTTGACAGGATGTTTCTGGATAATATGTGCCAGCTGGCCACCCAGATCCGTCGCATGGCCCTGACCAAAATGGGGGCCCGTAAATTGAGCGGCCTGCTGTCGCATAAGCGTGCCATGCTCTATTTTGTGCAGCCTTCCACCCGCACTTTTATATCCTTTCTGAATGCCTGCCACATACTGGGCATGAAAATATCTGAAATTCGCGGCACCAGCACCAGCTCGGAGGTCAAAGGCGAATCCCAGGAGGACACCATCCGCACCTTTGCCAGCTACGTCAATTTGATCATCATCCGGCATCCCGAGGCCGGGTTTGCCGAAAAAACCGCCTGGCTTCTGAATCAAAACAACCTGCCGGTGGCCATTATCAATGGGGGCTCCGGGCCCGATCAGCATCCCACCCAGGCCCTGCTGGATATCTACACCCTGGAGCGCTCCTTTCGCAACATCGGCGGGCTGGACGGTAAAAAAATCGCCATGGTCGGAGATTTAAAACGCGGCCGCACCGTGCGCTCGCTCAGCTATCTGATGCGAAATTACAAAGATGTCACTCTGTATTTTGTCGCCCCGGAGGTCTTTCGCATGAAAGACGATATTAAGAGCTTCCTCAACAAGCATGATATCGAATTCCACGAGACCGATGATTTTGCCAGTGTCATGCCCCAGGTGGATGCCATCTACATGACCCGCATTCAAAAAGAATATGCCGAAGCCCCGGCGGAGGAAAGCGATCTTTACCCGCAGTTTCATTTTACCAAAGAGCATCTCTCGGTTATCCAGTCCCACTGCATCATCATGCACCCGCTGCCGCGCCGCTATGAAATTGAAGTCGAGGTCGATAAAGACCCGCGCGCCGTTTACTGGAAGCAGGAACGCAACGGCATGTGGATGCGCACCGCATTGATTTCGTACCTTTTCGGCGTGGATGATGAGATTACGACGGAATACCGCTAATACCAACTGCCGAGCTGTTCCATTCGATAAAATTGACGCCCCTCAAAAAATTATGATAACAGACGAAGATGTCCGCAGGTTCATTATTGAGTCTCACCCTTAACTTTCTTTGAAATCAATATCATCCGCGGAGGCCGGCTATGCTTGATCAGGTGCTGCTTTACGCAGGTTCAGCGTTTATTGCATTTTGGGGCATTGCCCATTTGCTCCCGACACGGTCGGTAGTCGCAGGATTTGGGGAGATCTCCCTTGATAACCAGCGAATCATTACCATGGAATGGATCGTTGAAGGTGTCGCGCTTATTTTTATTGGAACAGTCAATGCGATCGTAACCGCTATTGATCACACCGGCTCTGTTTCTCTGGCAGTTTATTTTAGTTCAGCTGTTGCACTGATTGCCTTGGCTTTGATTTCATTTTTCACAGGATTTAACATCCGTTTTCTGCCCTATAAACTCTGCCCGCTGATTTTCCTAACATCGGCGGGGCTGATAATGCTTGGCGCGCTGCTTTAACCGTTATCGCTAAATGCCTGCCATTTTATATGGATTGGAAACAACCGCCCCCTGATGGTTCTTTAATGATGATACGCCAATGTAACGATACCGATTTTGAAATTATATATTCCATCGTCAATGAGGCCGCCCAAAAGTATCAGGGCGTCATTCCCGAGGATTGTTGGAAAAGACCGTATATGTCCAGAAAAGAGCTAAAACATGAAATCGATGCCGATGTTGTTTTTTGGGGATATGAAGAAGATGGGGCACTGATGGGGGTTATGGGGATACAGCATGTCCAGGATGTAACCCTTATTCGACATGCCTACGTCCGGCCTCAGAAACAACGGCAAGGCATTGGTAATAAGCTGCTCAAGATGCTTTGCGCAAAGTCCGATCGCCCGATGCTGATCGGCACCTGGGCAGATGCCGAGTGGGCGATTCGTTTTTATCAAAAACAGGGCTTCAGTTTAGTCACCCGCAAGGAAAAAAATCGATTGCTTGAAAAGTACTGGACGATTTCTGCTCGTCAGGTCGAAACCTCTGTTGTTCTGGCAGACAAGAAATGGTTCGATATCAATTGATACCGCTTGAGCGCGTATGAAACGAAACGGTTTGCCTGCCCGGATTTAGATTTTGTAAACCCGTTTGGGGCCGGTTCGTTCGCGGGGCAGACGGGCATTATGTTGCGCACTTGAACGATCACTTTTTTTTGCTTTTAGCCGGGGCAAAATTCGGAGCAAAAGAAAAATGATCACGAAGCCGATTAAGCTGAAGCCGATGAAAGTCAAATTGTTCAAAGCGTCAACCCTTCTGAAGGTATATCGGTTTGCGATGACCTGAAAAAAAGGGGGCACCGACCATGAACTGCCCCCCTTTTTTAAGGATGTACGTCTTATCAAGACTCTCACAAACTACCCAATATTATAACATAAATAAGCGATTAAATAAAGCCCTTACCTGATTGCTTCACCTATACCCCCTATGCGAAAAACAGCGCATGCCATCCTCTCGCCTGGTACTGCCGGGCAGTCCTTTTTTTGATTCTAAAGTATTCTTTCTAAATGCCAATAAGTTAGTTGAGGGGTTATGCAATGAAACTTTTTTTGGTCATACTGGGCATCGTGGTGGTGGCGTTGAACGTACTTCTGTGGTATTCGAAAAAACACAGCAGCGCCGCAGGCAATGGCAAATCACCTAATAATGAAAAAAATTCGGATACTTCGAAGACCGATTCTGACGATTTTTTAAACACACCGGCCGCCGATGAATTAAAACAGGCCGCGGCCGCCGAACTGGGCATACCGGTCGAGAAACTGAATCGTATGTCTGTTGAGGAGATCGCCCATTTAGCAGCTGAAAAAGGATTGATTAATTAAGAAAAAAGCTGATTAATTCAGCTGCATATTTACTGAAAGATGAATAGGGCCTTGCCTGACATTCCGACGGGTGTCACGCAGGGCCCTTTTTAGTAGACCGTATGATCGACTTGACGAAATCATTCCCTATGATGATATTGATTTATTATTCATTTACCCACATACCGCTGTAATCAAAAAGGTCAATGCCATGAAAAAACTAAAAGATGTTAAAGTCAGATACCGGCAGGTTACCGGTTTATCTGTATTGGCGCTGGCTTTTCTTGTGGGCTGCACGGCTTCAAATTACGGCCGGCTAAACTCAGACACGCAGGTTACAAAGGCGTTTCAAAACCATCAGACCCTGCCGGACCACACCTATTACTACAGGGGTACCCAAAGTCGGCCTTTTGTCATCGCCGGCATACACAAAGATTTTGTGCTGGATTCAAAGCTGTGGGTTGAAATTAATCCGCAATCAAAGGATTTTGGCACCCTGATAGATCGCGTATCGCTTCAGGGTATAGGCAGCACCGCTCAGCCCTGGGGATTTACGATTACAGACAGCTCAGGCCGGGAGGTCGGCGTGTGGTACTCAGCCATTCGGGCCGCGGCGGTGGACGTGGATGAAAACGGCCGGATCGTTAATTTATCACCGATCAGAGCGGTCGCGATAGGGGATCAAGGTAGATAAGACCTGTTTTTACATGAAAATTTCGATTATCGAAAAATCTTGACTAAAATTATGATACGCTTTTGAACCGCCTTCCAACTCGCTCAGATCTATCGTAAGCCAGAATACATTATTCCATTATTTTAGTATAGAGGATCTGCTACTTTTGTTTTTAAATGTGGGGATGCTGTGATATTCTTCGCTGTCACCATCGCTGGTAATATTTTTATACTGCCAATGTATCGAGGACTCAATGAGCAACAGGCAAATGCCGACCAGTAAATTGATCATAATGGTATTGATCCGCACGCTTCTATTTATCATTATTATGTTAGCGATCTTCTTTTTGCCGGCTGGAAGTTTTGCTTTCTGGCAAGCATGGGTATATCTGACCATTATCCTTGTTTGCATGCTTGCTTTTTTTATCTATTTTCTCAAAAACGATCCCGAGCTGCTGGAACGACGCATGCGATCAAAAGAAAAGGAAACGGCCCAAAGGTATATCATCGTCATCATGTCGGTATGTGTTCTTTTCACCTTTCTGCTGCCGGGCTTTGACCGGCGCTTTGACTGGTCGCATGTCCCTGTGAGGGTCGTCATCCTTGCCGATATGGTTGTGTTGCTGGGCTATGGTTTTGTCTTTCTGGTTTTAAGAGAAAATAGCTACGCATCGCGTGTCATCGAAGTCGAAAAGGACCAGAAAGTCATCAGCAGCGGTCCGTATGCAATCGTTCGACACCCCATGTATCTGGGCGTCGCCTTGATGTTTCTCTTTACCCCGCTGGCTCTGGGGTCCTACTGGGCCTTAATCCCTGCGGTTCTGATGATCTTTGTTTTGGTGCCCAGAATATTCAACGAAGAAAAAGTACTGCAAAGGGATTTGGAGGGCTACCGGGAATACATGCAAAAGGTTAGATACCGCTTAATTCCCGGCATCTGGTAGGTTTTCGCTGGCCAATCCTTTGACGGCTTCAAAGATTTGTACGACTGTTTTGGCCATCAATTCGTAGTTCAATCTGTCGGCTGTGTCATTGGGTGTATGATATTGAAAGTTTCTGTAAACGGCTGTATCGGTTATCATTACCGCATCATAACCGTACTTCCAATAGCTTCTGTGATCGGAATAATCGATGCCGGTGACCATTAAAGGCGCATTGACGGAATAAACCGGCACATCAGTGGCCCCCTTCATCAGTCGTTTAATTTTTCTAACGATTTTTCTTTGATCAAGACGCCCGACAATGGCAATGGAATTTCCCTTGCTGGGATAAAATATTCTCAGCACCGGGATGGGATATAGCTGACTGCCGGGCTCACTGCTAAAATAGCCGATCATTTCCAGGGCAATCATGCATTTAACGTTAACCTTTTGATCGTGCAACAATTTGGCGTGACGGGCACTGCCCATATCTTCGGTGGCAAAAAACGGCGGTTCTTCAAGGGAATAAGTCAGCAGTTCAACTCCTGTTTTTATGTCTTCTTTTCCAAGCAAATAGGCCAGTTCAATCAAACCCGCTACACCGCTGGCGTTATCGTCGGCCCCCGGCGTATTGATAAAGGCGTCATAATGCGCTCCGACGATGATGCGCTCACCGGTTTTTTTCCCGAAGTGTCCGATAACATTTTGATACCTTTTGCCCCGAACAGTAAATTCCTGTATGGCGGTATCGGCACCGGCCTTGTTGAAATGCGCCTGTATGTATCCGGCACAGCGGTCAAGATTTTCGATATTTCTATAACTCCTCGGAAAATAATCCTTTGATAATTTGACCACATGCGCCTTCAGGCGAGCACCATCCACGCTCATTTTAGAAGGGGCGTTTTTCGCAATGGTGGGTTGAGCAATCAGAATCCAGGTCAAAAAAATGGGAAGGACAAGCAGGATTAAGATGTCGGAAAAACATACCTTTATATCTTTATAACTATCTAAACTAATTGCATATTTTGATTGACAATTATTTTTTTTCGTTTATTCAGATTTATATTGCTGTTCACATTTTTTGTCTAAGCAGACACGAGGATTTTCGCGAAGTTCTCAAGTTGAATTTAGAGTATAAATTACCCCTTATGAGGATGGAGGGATCATGAAAAGCTTTAGATATTGTCGATACGCGTTGCCAAAAGAAGCTGCCCAGGCGAATAAAAGAGAGTATGAAGTTCTCATGGGATTTTTTATTCTGGTCATGTTGTCTTTTTTCATACCTGCTATTGTTCTGTTATCGCGCTGAAAAAATGAAATTTACAAAACTAAATAAATGCCCGCGATGTAATTTGCCTCAGGAAGGAATGTATAACTGCCAATATTGCGGTTATGTATTTGCCAAACATGAAAAAAGATATACAAAAAAATTAAAAAAAAGATTGAAGCACTTCTTTGCCGTCTTTAACCAAGGATCCATAACGCCAAGTAAAAAACGAAGCAAACTGAAAGATAATGGCGGCACCCGCTCAGGGATAGATCGGCGTAAGTATACATTCAAGACGTATATTCCGGATAACAGATCGGGCAGGGACCGTAGAAAAGGGATCGACCGTCGACGTAAAACAGCAAGGAAAAGATGGATAGAACGCAGGTTTAGTTTAAATCATGAAATTCCATATCCATTAGGCCGAAAGGGGTTGTTCACTGCACAGTTTTAATATTTAAAGTTTTTATATTTAGGGGGACGCCCATTAAATTATAAGTTTCTATTTTTCTGTGAGATCAAATCCATTTTCATTGGCAAAAGCCTCTCCCCTTTTTACGCTCTGGCTAATGGCCGATTGGGTCATGCCGATTCTTCTGGCAAGTGCAGTGCCGGTCATGCCCAATTCATGCACTGCCCAGTAGCACAACAGGCTTCGCGCTTTGACAATTTGCCGGTGTTTGCCTTTTTTCCAAACGTCTTCACTTTTGAGGCCCAGTAGTGAAGCCACCCGATTGGCTACCCGATCAACAGTGAAACCATCGGCTTCCAATTGATATTTTCGTTCCCGCTTCTCATCGGCTTTCTTGAGAACTTCTTCTACAAAGTCACTGTCACCAAGGATCCGCTCATCACTTTTAAAATGCGCATCGGTCCGATCTAACGCTTTAAATGCATGCCATCCACCGACACTGCGGATCAGACCGCCACCAATTAACTCAGGGCGCCTGCCCTGAGTTACGCCTTTTTTGACAAACTTGCGATATCGCTTACGGGCTTTCGTCGTCTTTTCGCCAAACAGCTTTAGGGTTTCACCCAATGATTGCCAATCATTTTGATAATGGCCCAGAAGGATTGAGTGTCCACTGTAAGGGTAACTATCTAATTCTTTAAGAGAGGATACTTGTTTTGCTCTTAAGGGATTTAAATGAATATATCGCACTAATTCCAGCAGATAACTATCTTCCTGGCAC
>JASFIG010000165.1:0-9246 GCA_050122795.1 Desulfobacterales bacterium | reverse complement strand
GTCCTGGCCCAGATCATCCGGCTGGTTCAGGAGGCCCAGGGCAGCAAGGCTCCCATTCAGGCCCTGGCCGATAAGGTGGCTGCAGTCTTCGTGCCGGCCATCATCGGATTGGCGATCCTCGTGTTTTTCATCTGGTGGGGTATTTCCGGAGAATTCGTGCCCGCCATGATTCGTCTGGTGGCCGTGCTGGTCATCGCCTGCCCCTGCGCTTTAGGGCTCGCAACCCCGACGGCGATCATGGCCGGCACCGGCAAAGCCGCAGAAAGGGGCATTCTGTTTAAAAACAGCGAAGCCCTTGAAATGGCCACCAAGCTCGATAGTGTTGTGCTGGATAAAACCGGCACCATCACCGTCGGCAAGCCCGCCGTAATGGACGTCATTCCATTCGAGCCGGAGTGCCAAACCGCCAGAGACCTCCTGGAACTCGGCGCTGCGGTCGAGAGAGGTTCGGAACATCCGCTTGGCAAAGCCATTGTCCGACATGCTGAATCTCAAGGGCTTACGCTTGCCGATCCGCAGGAATTTAAAGCGCACGGCGGACAGGGGGTTCAGGCAAGCGTTGACGGAAATACCGTAATGGTTGGCAAGCCCGGCTGGTTTAAGGATTTGAATATTTCTATTGAATCGGCATCCGAACAGATCCGGCAGCTGCAATCTGCGGGCAAAACGGTGATGGTGGTTGCCCGTGACAATCGGCTTTGCGGCCTGATCACCGTAGCAGACGACCTCAAGACCGATTCGAAAGAAGCGATTCGAGAAATGCAGGATCAGGGCCTTAAGGTGGTTATGCTCACCGGTGATAATCTGGCAACGGCACGATCCATTGGGGAGCAAGTCCATATAAATGATATCATTGCCGAAGTGAAGCCGGATGAAAAATCATCCAGCGTCAAAGAATTACAGGACAAAGGTGAACGGGTCGGCATGGTGGGTGACGGCATCAACGATGCGCCGGCTCTGGCCCAGGCCGATGTCGGGCTGGCCATCGGCACCGGCACCGATGTGGCCATTGAAACCGCCGATGTCATCCTTTCGAGCGGCAGTCTGGCGGGTGTATCCAGAGCCATTCGCTTAAGCCACGCTACGATGCGGACCATCAAACAAAATCTCTTCTGGGCCTTTGGTTATAATGTCATTTTGATTCCGGTGGCGGCCGGCATCCTGTATCCCTTTGAATCCCTGCCAAGCATGTTGCGCCAGCTGCACCCTATTTTAGCCGCTCTGGCTATGGCTTTCAGCAGCGTTTCGGTGGTGACCAATTCCCTGCGCCTCTACAAAACCCACATCAAATAATTCGGGGGTCGAGGTGCCAAAAGCCGCTACCATCAGCCCAATTACCGGATCGAAAAAATTCTGAGTTAGATTTGAAGATTTAAGATCAACACAAAGATTGTGGGACCGGCAATATCCGTTTTGACTTCGAACGCATCACCAGGGTTTTCGCTTATAACCACTTTTTGCGTTTATACCGCTTGTCATAATAATGTTCCGAAAAAAGGATGGCGGCATAAGTGTTGTAGCAAAAAAACGTTCCGCAATCGGAACGTTTTTTTGACAACCACTATAAAATAAGTCAGCATACTGAAAAAAATAGAAATTAGAAAAATCCATAAAATCGGATATGACCATTTCCACCTTCGGGCGCTGTCCGGTATTTAAGATATCCTCCTGTGTCAGCGGATGGATCCGGATTTATTTTTGGTTGACGATGAGAAATCCGACATAGCCAAGATAGAGTATCAAACAAACGATTCCCTCCCAGCGATCCAGAGAACGCTTCTTGCCGGTAAACATAAATAAAAACAGCATTAGACTGGAGAAAATCACCATACCCAGGTCGATATTATTTTTCGGTCGAAACGGCAGCGGCTTGATGGTGGCGCTGATTCCGAGCACAAAAAAGATGTTGAAAATATTTGATCCCACGACATTGCCGACCGCGATGTCCGCATTTTTTTTGTAGGCCGCTACAGCCGAGGTGGCCAATTCAGGCAAGGATGTTCCCACAGCGACGATGGTCAATCCGATCACCGATTCACTCATCCCCAGTATGGTGGCAAGCACAATGGCACCGTCGACAATCCATTTCCCACCGACGGTCAGACCGGTCATTCCAGCCATGATATAAACCGATGATTTAAACCAGCTTTGCTGCTTTGCCAGTACATGCTGTTCCAGGCCATCTACCCTTGCTGCAATGGAAAACGTGTAGTAAATAAAAATTATAAAAAAACAGAGAAAAACGAGTCCGTCTGTTCTTGTCAGCACGGCACCACCGGCCTTATCGAGGATTTGATCGTTGGCCATAACCGACAGGACGACGGCAGCCAGCAGGCTAAACGGTATCTCTTTCCAGACGGTGCCCTTTGTTACGGCCAGCGGATAAATGATCGCGGATACGCCCAGGATGAGAAAAATATTGGCGATATTGCTTCCGAGCACATTCCCGATCGCGATCTCAGTGTTGCCTTTGAAGCTGGCTATAAGGTTGACGAACAACTCCGGGGTCGAGGTGCCAAAGGCGACCACTGTCAGCCCGATCACCAGGTCAGAGACATTCAGGCTCCTGGCAATAGAGGCGGCCCCGTCAACCAGAAAGTCCGCGCCTTTAATTAAAAAGACAAAGCCGATGAAAAAGAGAATTATGGTCAGCATGACCATCGAGGCCCTTTAAACGCGGGAAAACGTAACATTAAGGAACAATACAGACGGCCATGTCCGCTGCTCTATCAAGGACTTTTTTGGTGATGCTGCCCAAAGCATATTCTTCGACATTGGAATGTCCTTTTCGGCCGAGTATAACCGTACCGATCGCATTTTCTTCAGCCTCGTTTAAAATATCCCTGGCAGCGCTGCGGCTGCCATCCACCACCTTGACCGATATTCGGTTTTCGGCAATTCCGGCCTGGATGAGCTTTTCACGGGCTTTTTTCATGTAAGGAGCGACCACATCCCCGGCTTTTTTTTGCCAGAATTTCTGAACGCCCGGGAATTCTTGCAGCACTTCTTTGGGGACAAAACGCCTCAAATCCCTTTTTGAATGAAATACCGTAACGGTTACATCGGTGCCTGAAAGGAGAAAGGCGGCATGATCAACGGCCCGCATGGCATTTTCCGAATTTTCAACAGCCAGCAGCACGTTGTTATGTTTTACCCTGCCCTTGACCAACCAGACCGGGCACACTTTTGCATATTCCAGCACCTTATTTGCAATTTCGCCTGTAAAAAAGGCCTCCAGGCGGCTCCGGCCACGTGATGAGATGAAGATGGCATCCGCCTTTTTATCTTTTTCGGCCCAACTGCAGATATCCCGGGCGACGCCGACGTTTACATTGCGAAAAACCGCCTCGACTGTTTTCTTGGTAAAGCCAACATTCATCAGTCGGTCTTTTGCATCGGCCAATATGCGCTCGGCCATTTGGCTGTTTCTTTTCTCGATATCCTGCACCTTATTGATGTCTGGTTTGCTTTTTCTGATTTCCTCGACAAGAATGGACGGCAGCTTCGGCAAAATGTATAGCAGCGATATCCTTAAATTATGTTTGGGTCCGAAAATACGGTTGATATAATCCAAAGAGGTCAATGCATTTTCAGAGCCGTCGATCGGCACGACAATCATTTTTTGCGTGTTTTCTGGCATTTTCTACCCCTTTCAGACAAAAGCAGCTTCTAATGGTCCTGCCAAAATACCATCAACTGCTTTCTTTTTCCAAAAGCATCTTTATTTCTTCACCATCAATTTTTTCTTTTTCCAGCAGCAGCTGTGCGCCTTTGTCGAGAATGTCCTTCTTTTCTGCGAGAATCTGCCGTGTTTTAGCATACTGATTGTTGATGATCTCGCGCACCTCGCTGTCGATCAGCTCAGCGGTGGCCTCGCTGTATTCGGCCGCCCCTTCCATAGGGACATTCAGAAACTGATTTCTTTTTTCCCGGGCGAAATAGACCTGGCCGACTTTGGCACTCATGCCGTACTCCTTGACCATGCTGCGGGCAATGTCGGTGGCGCGTGCCAGGTCGTTGTGGGCCCCGGTGGAAATATCTTCGAAAACGATTTCCTCCGCAGCACGACCGCCCAGCAGAGTCGCAATCTTGTTGAGCAGCTCTGTTTTGCTCATTAAATAGCGATCTTCGGTCGGGGTTTGCATCGTATAGCCTAAAGCGGCGATGCCGCGCGGGATAATCGATATTTTCTGAACCGGATCGGTGCCCGGCAACGACAACGCCACAATCGCATGACCCATTTCGTGATAGGCCACAATCTCTCTTTCTCTGGGGTTGATCAGACGGTTCTTTTTTTCAAGCCCGGCAACCACTCGCTCGACCGCCTCTTCAAATTCGGCCATGCCGGCTTTTTTCTTTTTGCGACGTACGGCCAGTAATGCCGCCTCGTTGACCAGATTGGCCAGATCGGCCCCAACCATGCCCGGTGTCATACCGGCTAAAACCGACAGATCAACGTCTTTGGAGATTTTGATGTTTTTCATATGAACCTTTAAAATTTCTTCACGCCCTTTTTTATCGGGCCGATCGACCAGAATATTGCGGTCAAAGCGCCCCGGCCGTAGCAGCGCCGGGTCCAGAATCTCGGGCCGGTTGGTGGCCGCCAGTAAAATGACCCCCACATTGGGGTCAAAGCCGTCCATTTCCACCAGCAGCTGGTTGAGCGTCTGCTCACGTTCATCGTGGCCGCCCACCGTGCCGAAGCCGCGCGCCTTGCCGAGCGCATCGAGCTCATCGATAAAGATGATGCAGGGCGCTTTTTGCTTGGCCTGGTCAAACAGATCTCGGACGCGAGCCGCCCCCAGGCCGACAAACATCTCCACAAATTCGGAGCCGCTCATACTGAAAAAAGGCACACCGCTTTCACCCGCAACCGCCTTGGCCAGCATGGTTTTACCGGTTCCCGGCGGGCCTACCAGCAAAATGCCTTTAGGAATTTGGCCGCCGACCTCGGTAAATTTATCCGGTTCCGATAAAAATTCCACCACTTCAGCCAGTTCCTGCTCGGCTTCATCCACCCCGGCCACATCTTCGAAGCGCACATCGATGTCTTCCTGCATATAGATCTTGGCCTTGTTCTTACCCAGGCTCATAAAGCCCGGCTGCTGGCCGGCCATGCGCTTTATCAGAAAATACCAGATGCCAACAAATAGAAATACCGGTACGATCCATGACAGCAGGGTGGGAAGAAAACGCGACTCGATTTCGCCTTTGAATTTAACGTTGTATTGCTCCAGAAGGCTGGAAGTATCCGGGTCCACCCTTACGGTTCTGAACATCTGTTCTTTGCCGCTTCCGTCGTCTTTGATCTTGCCCTCGATCTGATTGGCCGTGATGGCGACTTCGGTGACCTTATTGTCCTTGAGCAATTTTAAGAATTCGCTGTAGGGGATGGTTTTCGTCGCAAACATGGTGGTCATATAATTTTGCAGGATCAAAACCAACCAGATCCCCAGAAGCACATACCAGATCGAAAATTTTTGACGCTTTTCCATAATTTCCCTCCTGACTATATCGCTCAGGTTATCCGGATAATTTGGGTAGCAGGATCGAGGCAAAGCTGAGCACAAAGAAAAATCCGCACATATCGGTGATCGTCGTCAACAGCGGTCCCGAGGCCAGGGCGGGGTCGGCACGTAGGCCTCTCAAAATTAACGGGACCAGGCCCCCGAAGCTGACTGCCACCATGGTGTTGGCTGCCAACGATGCCCCCACGACCAGCCCCAGATACGGATTGCCTTTCCACAGCAGTGCCGCGCCACCCAGCAGCAGGCCCAGTACGATCCCATTGACGACGCCAATAGCGGATTCTTTGCTCAAAACACGAAAGAATTCACGGGGTCTGACAAGCCCTAAGGTCAACTCGCGAATACTGACGGCGACCGCCTGATTCCCCGAGCAGCCACTCATATCGGAAATAATCGGCAAAAATACCGCCAGCACGATCGCTTTTTCAAGGGTGTCCTGATAAAGGGCAATAACGCTGGCAGCAATAATGTTCAATATAATATTGATACTCAGCCATGACAAGCGTCGTGAAGAGCGCTTAAATAGCGACATGCTGCGGAACTCCTCTCCCCCGACAATACCGGCAAATTTCAAAAACATCTGATTGTTGCGCTTGTTGGCTGCCTCACGGACACTGGAGCTGCGCAAGACACCGACCAAATTGCCGGTGTCATCGACCACCGGCACCCCTAAAAAACTGTATTGCCTGAAAAAATCGCGCAGCTCGCGCAGCTCGGTATGGACATTGACACTCAGCGGCTCTTTGACCATTACATCGTTGAGCGCTTGCTGCCTGGGTGCCATTAAAAGATCGCGCAGCCGGAGCACGCCCACCAGTTTGTCCGTATCGTCAACCACATAGGCATACTGGATATCATAGTCGGAATATTGTTCCCCGTGCTGTCGAAGATCATCCAGGACATCCTTGACCTGCAGGTGCATGTCGTATGCAAGGTATTCGGTAATCATCAGCGCGCCGGCCGTGTTTTCTGAATAGCGCATTAACTTGCGTATTTTGTCAGCCTTACGCGGCTTTATTTTCTGCAATATGGTTTCGGCATCATCTTCTCCAATTTTTCGGAGCAGGCCGGCCTGCTGATCCCGCTCCATTTCCTTTACGATAGGGGCCACCTGATCGGAAGGCAGCCGGTCGACGATATCGACAGCGCCAAAATCCAGAATTGCAGAAATAATAGCGGCCGATTCTTTAGGGCCCAGCAACTCGATCAGGCGTGTTTGCTGGTCTTTATCCAGCCGCGAAATGTTGCGGGCAATAGTTACCGGCGGAAGTGATCCCAGTAAATCGCCAATTTGGTCCGCATCGTTGGCTGCAATCAGCTCTTCAATCGTCGTTAGATGATCCGGTGGGTTTTCTAAAACTTCAGTCATTTGATCACCTCGTGTCCTATCTGGTGAAATATGTCGAGTTCCGACTTGAGAAACGGAACCAAAGAGATTGCGTGCCTCCCCCAATTTGGGAAAATGAAATGTCTTTTCAGAATTCCGGTAAATACTTCAGATGAATGACAACGTATAGCACAATGGCAATGATGCAGGCCGCTGCCGGGGTCAGAATCCAACCGACCAATATGCTCGACAGTGTCCGTCGGCTAACAGTGCTGGCTCCCTTGATGATCCCCACGCCTAAAACGGCACCAATTACCGCCTGGGAGGTGGAGACCGGAACCCCCACAAACGTAAAAAAATGAACTGTAATTGCCTCGGCCAGCACTACAACAAGTGCTGAGAACGGATCCAGGCGCACCAGTTTCCTACCGACGGTCTCCATCACCGGCCGGCTGAATGTCAAAATGCCCAGGGCAATGCTCAACCCACCGATAAGGGTGGCTGTCAGTGCGCTGATATGACCGGCGCCCACAAATACGGCGGTGACATTGGCAACGTTATTGGCCCCCAGGGCGTATGCTGCATAGGATCCGGCCGCGATTAAAAGAGTCCGTATGAGGATGTCGGTTCGGAACAGATCGATACGCAAACGGTTAATGGCAGCTGACAGCAACATATAAACCATGATAGCGACTATTAAACCGCCCACCGGCGTACCGATCCAACAGACAACCACCTTGCTTAATCCATCAAGATCCAGTTGCCGGTTTAAGAACCCTATTCCTAAAATCGCACCAACTGCTGCCTGGGATGTCGAGACCGGCAGCCCCAGCAAGGTCATGGCCGTAACGGTCAGAGCTGCCGCAACCGATGCAACGGTCGCCTTTTTCAAAGTCAATGTGGTCAAGCCTTGCAGCGTGTCGATTCCGGCCCGGCCCTCCATAATCGCGCCCAGTATAACAAAAGCTGCCGCCAGAATTGCGGCCGTCCAGAATCTAAGCATTTTAGAGGCCACCGCCGAACCGAACGCATTGCCCGCATCATTGGCTCCCAGAGACCACCCCAGAAAGATGCCGCCCAATAGCGATAGCATTAGACCCGCCGTTTCATCGCCATGATGTTGACCCGTTTGGATACGCGGTCGACTTGATCCGAAATTTCACCCAGCACGATGACCAGTTCTTTTAGTTGCATTTTGAGGAACGGTTCAAGATCGGATTCAAACAGCTTCACAATTATTCGTCGTTCGATATGGTCGCAATGGCTCTCATTTTGATCGATCGTTGACATTAAGGCCCGGATGCCCTCCCTTTTTTTTATCATCACGTCGATTTGTTTGGCCATCAGGTCGCAGCTTTCCATTGAAATCCGGATGAGTTCCTGAATGTCCAGAACAAGAAAGTCCGGCAAAGCGATTTTTTCCGTGAGAATGATGTTTAAAACATGCTCGAATGAGCGCGGAATCTCGTCAACGCGTTCTAGCAGAGCCATTATATCCTCGCGCGATTCGGGAATCAGGGCCCGACTGTACATCAACTCGTTGATTTCATCACGCAGATCATCTGCCCTGGATTCAAATCTATGGGTCTGGTCCATCAGAAAACAAAAATCGTCACTGACACCCTCTTTCAAACAGATATTCATGGCCTTCACAAAATGTTTTTGAATCATACCCAGATTCTCCAGGTAACTGTAAATTAGCTTTTCGAGCTGCAGCTCCTTTTTAAATAAAAAGTTCAACATATCAAACTCCGATTGCGTATATTGTCACCAGATTATCAATCGAATGACAGGATAACTTTTGCATTCAAGCAACCACGGCAAAAAATTTCTTAACCCTGGCGGCAATTTGTCTTCCCGTCATTTTATCTGCCGGCTCCACCGAAATCTTATTTAACGCAAGTCCGCTGGATTTTTGTATTTCTTTCTTTATTTCAGTTTTTGCCTCCCCCGGACCTAAAATCAGGAGTTGATTGGCATCCTGAATCCTTCGAATAATTTCTTGATAGTAGTTGCGCAGCTGACGCTTTATCCGCGCTTCCTGTTTGCCGTCGACAGCAACCTGCTGCGGCCCGTACGGTGTTTTGCCGGTGCGGGAACCACCGGACAATCGGACTTTGCGTTCGACATTGGATTCCACCCGCTCGATGGTTTTCCCGCCATCGGTGATCGTCACGATTACAGCTTTGCGATGGTCTATCCAGATACCCGCAACATTTTTTTGATAGGCTTTCATCTTTGCTCTCCATTTCAGCTCAGTTTTCAAATTCATCAATGGAACCTTCTATAGGCAAGTGATATGCCATTTTTATCACCTGGCATGTATTCAAAACACAGAGGAATTGATGAACTTCAAAACGTGCTGATTCTTATAGAAAAACCGATTCGGTC
>JASFIG010000164.1:0-9279 GCA_050122795.1 Desulfobacterales bacterium | reverse complement strand
GAATAGTCGCCTTTATACAATCGGTCTGGTAACCAATAATCGAAACGGACTTCGAAACATTCAAGGTTTTCAAAACAAGATGGCCGAACTGGGCTATCGTGTCGGGGAAAATGTCAACTACATGTTAGAGGGACAACCGGTCAGAGGAAGCGACCTCGACGCCGTTCTCAATAAAATGGTAAAGACCAAGGTCGACTTAATTTTTACAGCAGGCACTCCGACAGGCGTCGCCGCCCACAGAATTACCGCAGGCACAACCGTCCCGGTCGTATTTGGCGTTATCGCCGACCCCATAGCCGCTGGTGTGATTGATGATTTAACCGGCCCGGGTGGTAATATGACCGGTGTAAAACTCGCTGCCAATCAAGCCAGACGTTTACAGTTTCTTCTTGAAATGGCACCGGGCATAAGACGCATCCTTATCCCATATAATCCCGAAGATGCGGCCTCATCCAGTGCAGTGGCACAGGTCAAAAAGGTCGCCCCCGCGCATGGTGTTGCAATTATTGAAAAAATGGCCCATAATGACCAGGAGGTATTTGAACTGCTGGGTCACCTGCCCGAGCATCTGGATGCCATTTTTCTCGTACCGGGTACAACGGTCAACATTCACCTGCAGAAGGTGCTGGCAATTGCGCGCGCACGAAGGCTGCCGGTGTCCGGGCCGAGCCTTATCCAGGTTGAAGAAGGCGCTTTGACAGCATATGGCTTTAACCATTATGCGGCAGGAATGCAGGCCGCTCGCATAGCCGACCAGGTCCTCCGGGGCACTGATCCCGGAGACTTGCCGGTAGAAACGGCGGAATCTTTTCTATCCATTAATCTTAAAGCTGCCGAAGAGATAAATCTGCAGATTCCCTATTCAATCTTGCAACAGGCGAAAATTATTCTCCGTTCTGACAATTAAGCGTCAAGGAGGAACAGGTTGTTCAAAAGCTTACGTTTCCGGCTGGCGGTTATTTATGTGAGTTTAACCGTGGGCCCGCTACTTTTCTCAGCTTTTTTCTTGACCCAGCATAGCATCATTTATCTGGAACAACAAAGTCAGGCCAAGCTGAGAGAGGTCGCTTTGCGCATTGGAAACGAAATCAGATCATATATTGAGAATCACACGGGGCACCTTCAGCTGATCCATAATCTCTACGGGATTGAATTGATCGGGCCCGACAAACAAAGAACAATTCTCAACAACCTGCTTTTTGACCATCAAATCTATCAGGAACTTTCTTTGACAGACCCCGAGGGTCAGGAATTAATGCGACTATCTCGTTCGATGGTTTTTTTGCCCGGGGATCTGCAAAACCGCGCGGCTCAGAAGGAATTCCGGATTCCCGCTGTCCATAAAAAACCATATTTCAGCGAAATCCGATTTGACAGAAAAATTCAAGAACCGTTGATCACTATTTCTATTCCCCTCTTTGATTTACGCAATGGGAAACTGGCTTACGTTTTGGCCGGAAATCTTAGATTCAAGAAGGTTTGGGATCTGCTTGCCGATATTAATATCCCTGGCGAGGTTGTCGTTTATGTTGTTGACCAGACGAAGCAGGTTGTTGCTCACCGAAACCCGTCGGTGATCTTGCGTGGTACGATCTCAAATTTGCCGGAGTTCGAAGGTCGAGCCAGGGGTTTGACAGGTGAGGATGTCATCATTTCCTGGCATACAGTGCATTTGGGCGATCAAATACTGAAAATTGTCGCCGAACAACCTATTTCAGAAGCACTGGTGCTCATTAGAAATCATTTTCGAATTGCGACAATCATCACATCTGTTGTGGTAGTGATAGCACTTTTTTTTGTCGTGCTGGCAATTCGGAATTTTATCAGACCTATCAAATTACTCGCAACTGCCACCCAGGCCATCAGCGATGGCGATTATTCACAACGTGTAAAAGTTGCCAGTCAGGATGAAGTTGGCGCGCTTGCAAGCGCATTTAACAGGATGAGCCAGGATTTAGAGAATTATCATAACAAGATGGAAGAACTGGTAAAAACACGCACCGATGATTTGACACAGACAAACAGACAGCTTCAGATTAGCTTGAAAAAGATAAAAACATTGAGCGGTTTTCTGCCGATTTGCGCTTCTTGCAAAAAAATCCGGGACGACAAAGGCTACTGGAATAAAATTGAATCTTATATTGCGCAGCACTCCGAAGCTGAATTTAGCCATAGCTTTTGTCCAGAATGCCTCAAGAAACTATACCCTGAATTTTATGATGAGGATCACACAGATAAAAAAGATTAAAGTGATATCAATTTTCATATATAAAAGGATAAGTAATCGTTGTCGTCCATGAAATAACAAATTGGGACGAAGCTTATTTATATGACCCGTATACACCCAGACAGGTCATTTGCAAAGACCTGGGTATTTCTGAGAAAAGTTGCCCGCAGGAAATTGCTGATGAATCAACCGACGATGGGGAAATGTTTTTGGTGTTTCGAAATGCGGGTAAAATCGTGCACAAAGAAATGTACGATCGCTTTAATGGCGATTTTACACCGGTGGATTTCAGACGACACTTGAAGCCCGAGCGCGCCATATTTGATGTCTATCAGCAAGGCGTCTCCGCAAATGGAAAGCCCTGGTTTCGATTGAAGTTGCGCGCCAGTGGGTCAATCACGTCAGGCAAGGATGAATCATGAATCCGAAACAAAAATTTGGCGTGGCAGTGATCGCTATTTTGCTGATTATCAGCATCCTTTTTACTGCTTTGAATTTATTCTACTACAATATTCAAAATTATCATATCGGTAAAACAAGGGCGATACTTTTCGATGAAACAGTAATCTCACATGTACGTCAGAAAGATCGTGACGCCGATCCACCTCATTTTTATAAAAACATAATGGTCACCCACGGTGTTCATACAATGGTATTCATCATTATTGTCATCGTAAATTATATCATCATTGCGATTAGTCTAATCTGGCTATACCGGGTTCTTAAACGTCGGAAAACCTGAACTCTCGCTGCCAAAAATACAAACCGGCAAATATGGGTGTTTGATTCTGAGCCGAAAATTGTCTATGCTCATGCAGGCGGCCTGATTCATATTTCACCAAGGTAACCATAAAGGAGCGACCCATGAAAATAAATCCGGAACTGGCTTCACCCTGCAGCCTGTATTGCGGTGTCTGCGCTATTTACATCGCGCATCGTGATAAGAATCAAAAATTCAAAGAAAGACTGCTGGCACTTTACCAGGGCGGCGTTCCCGGAAAGGGCACGCTGCCCAACAACGAAGGCCTTTCAATTGACGATATGCAATGCGACGGATGTATGTCTGATAATCGGTTTATGCACTGCCAGCAGTGTGAGATCCGGGATTGCACCCGGGAAAAAGGATACACCGGATGCCATCAATGTGACGAATTTCCATGTGAGCATATTGAAAATTTTCCGATGCTTGTGGGCAAAAAAGTGATTTTAAGAGCTGTGCCCTACAGGCGCGAATTCGGCATTAGAAAATGGATCCAGGATGAAGAAGTCCGGTATTTTTGCCCGGAGTGCGGTAACAAAGTATTTCGGGGAGTTGTCAAATGCAATCAATGCAAAACCATGCTCGACCTGGACTAATTTAATGGAACGGGGGTAATTGATGGAGGAATCGGTGCTATCCGTTGCCGAAAAACGGTTTGCGGAGATTCCAACAGAATTATGGCAGCAGCATGTTCAACGGACGGCAAAGGAGATTCCGAAAGTGCTGGGCTTTATGACCGAGAACCATCATCGGGTGCGCTATTTTGTGGTCAGAGAACTACCAAGAATCGGCGGGCCCATCCCGCCGGAGGTCATCGCCAAGGAGCTCAACCTGTCATTTTCCAAAACAACCGAAATCCTTGATGAGCTGGAGAAAAATCTTTTCTTCCTGGTTCGAAATGAGAAAGGCGAGGTCCTGTGGGCTTTTCCGGTCACGGCAGACAGCACGCCGCACCGGTTAACGTTCAGCACCGGCGAAAACATAAACGCCGCCTGAGCGGTCGATGCAATTGCCACGCCCTTCGTGCAAGGGCGCCTGCGGAAACAATCACTTACCGTCACCATAGATACGGTCTGTGTGCACTGCAATCAAGCGATAAGGATTGAGTTGGAAAACAAAATGAGCTATCGGGTTCACACACAAAATTGCACACCTTATATATTATCTCCCCAGGTAGACTGGGACTCTTTTTCAGCGCCGAATATCATACCTGACTTCTGACAGAAATCGGTCTTCTTCTGGTCAGAGGAACATGCAAGAGAACATCTCATAAAATCGGAGCCGGTCAAAGGACTGATTTTAAGCATTGAGCAGGCTGTCTATTCGATACCGATGATCCAGGCCGCACTATTTGCCTTGACGTAATTGGCAGGCAACATGACAGATCATGACAAACAGATCAAAGCCTTAATCGAATTGCATCGCGGTCTGGAGCGCCAGGGGCCGGGCGACCCAGCATTTTCAGAGCACATTTTAACGACGCTGCCTGAATTGCCGCCAAATCCCCGCATCGTCGACCTGGGATGTGGCGCGGGAGCCGGTGCATTGATTCTGGCCAGATGGTTTGACACGAACATCACTGCCGTCGATTTTGCACGTCCGTTTCTGGATGAGCTCGAAGGCCGTGCCAGAGCGCAGGGTCTAGATCATTTGATCAAAACGGTCGAGGCCGATATGGGAAACCTCAACTGGCCGCCAGCCAGTATTGACCTGCTGTGGTCGGAAGGTGCCGCCTATAACCTCACATTTGAAGGGGCCTTAAAAACCTGGCGGCCTCTGATGGCGCCAGACGGCATCACAGTCATTTCGGAGATAACCTGGTTTAGCGCTGACATACCGACACCTGTTTTGGAATTCTGGCAGGAGGCCTACCCGCAAATTGCCTCTGAGAGCGAAAATACGGCCCTTGCCAGGGCCGCCGGATTCGATGTGCTGGGCATCCACCGCCTGCCCACACAGGCATGGTGGACCTATTACTACGATCCGCTCAAAGAGCGCCTGGATGCCCTGCGGCCATCGGCCGACCCGGTCATGCAGACGGTTATCAAAGAAACGGACGCTGAAATCGCATTTTTCAAAAAATACGGGGATTGCTACGGTTACGCATTTTATTTGCTGAAGGCCGCTTAACGGGATTGCGACATGCGAAGCATCATATTCTGGGGATTGTTGCCATTTATCTTGCCGCAAGCCATTTACGTCAGAAAGACCGCGCCGCGCTTTTCAGCAGCCGCCGGCCCCCGCGGGGGCACCGCGGGATCCGGCAAAAATTATACCCTCATTGCCATCGGTGACTCCATTATCGCCGGGGTCGGGGCCACAACCCTGGCAAAAGCCCTGGTAGGCCAAACAGCGGAAAAACTGTCATGTTTGTTGGATTGTACAATCACCTGGCAGGCAATCGGACGCAGCGGCGCCGTATCAAATGAGGTAATCGAGCGCCTTGTGCCCCAATTACCGGATAAACAGCCTGATTTCATGGTGGTGTCGGTCGGTGTCAACGATGCCACCTCGCTTTCAAGCGTTGCCAGATGGCGCCAAAACCTGGCAAAACTCCTGAAGACGCTCGTCGATTACGCGCCCGCCGCCATCATCGCTGTGGCCGGAATCCCGCCACTCAGAGGATTTCCGGTTTTGCCCCAGCCCATGCGGGCGCTGTTTGGCATTCGCGGTGAAATCTTTGACAGGGTCTTACAGGAAGAAATCGCACGGCGCAAAAATGCAGTTCACGTGCCCCTCGATTTTGAGCCCGAGCCGCACATGTTTTCAGCCGACGGCTTTCACCCCTCGGAGGAAAGCTATCAGGGGTTTGGCGAGATGATAGCACAGGGGATTGCCGACAACTTTAAAGCCATCGCCTCAGAATAAAGAAACTTATTATCATCACAGGAGATACGATGAGCTCAATGGTCAGCCGGCCGCCGGCCGCAGATCCTGCCAGGGCGTTAAAGCATTTTGAAAGTCTGCTTGAATTTGAAACCGATTGCTGGGATGTGCATCATGCTACGATCAACGATCGCAAGGATTTTGTGCTGCTCGATGTTCGTGGCGAGGAACTCTACAAAAAAGGGCATATCGAGGGGGCCCTGAGCCTGCCGCATGCCCGTATTAATGCAGAAACGCTTAAATCCTATCCACCGGATACGCTGTTCGTGGTTTACTGTGCCGGACCGCATTGCAATGCCACTGAAAAAGCTGCCATCCGGCTGGCCAAACTGGGCCGGCCTGTCAAAAAGATGATCGGAGGCGTCACCGGCTGGCTGGATGAGGGATTTGAACTGGTAACAGATTAATAACAGGAAATGATGGTCACCCGGTTTTGGCAAGCATAGGCCCGATTATGCGTCAGGCAGCAGGAAAGGTTATGCGACCGCTGTCATATTAGCCATATTCTCAATAACACTGATCGCGCTGTCGCTGTACGGCGGTGTCATGCCCCTGAAACTCGCTGCGCTCGTTCAGCGCTTTCTGAATAAATTTGAAGTGGGCGGTGCCGCTGTTATCCGGCTTCAATGTTTGGCAGGGGCCGCATTCGGCGCATTCTTGCTGTGGTCGGTTTCACCGGGACTGGGTGCTGCCTGATCTTCTTTGATATCGACCAAACATTGCTGAACAACTCTGCGGCAGCGCGTGCGGCTGCCGGCAAATTTTATGCTCTGCATAAAAATGCGCAAACATTGCAACCCATCCAGAGTTAAGCAAAACGTAGAAAGGATACAGCTTGCATGAAGACCATTGGCTTGCTCGGCGGTATGAGCTGGGAGAGCACCGAGCTCTATTACCGCTGGATCAACGCAGAAACCAAACGACTGCTCGGCGGGCTGCATTCGGCTCCGATTGCAATGGTCAGCGTGGACTTTCAGGAAATAGAAACACTGCAGCACGAGGGCGACTGGGCAACCGCCGGTGACATTCTGGCACGCAAGGCACAGCAGGTGGAGGCTGCCGGTGCCGACTTTTTGTTGATCTGCACCAATACCATGCACAATGTGGCTGCCCGGGTGAAAGCAGCCATCAGCATTCCGCTGCTGCACATTGCCGACGCCACCGCCGGTCAAATCCATCAGGCCGGGATCGACACGGTTGGATTGCTGGGTACAAAGTTTACCATGGAGCAGGATTTTTATAAGGGTCGCCTGGAGCAAAAGGGCTTAGCCGTGCGCGTCCCTTCAAAAAAAGACCGCGAAATCGTTCACCGGATTATCTATGAGGAGCTTTGCCTGGGCCAAATTCACGAGCGCTCCCGCGACGAATACCTGCGCATCATCGATCAGCTGCATGCCGCCGGTGCACAGGGCGTTATCGAGGGCTGTACGGAAATCGTCATGCTCGTGCAGCAGGAGCACACCGGCGTACCGCTTTTTGACACAACCGCCATTCATGCCCGGCAGGCGGTTGCCGAGGCGCTTAAGTGAGCCCTACTGCTGAGCGGCCTTGAGACTTAGATTTGGCGTAATCCAACAGGCCTTGAACCATGCCGCATTCCAAGAATAAAAAGCTCTGTTAAAGTTACATAGCGCTTATGACCTGTGGGTCTACTATAAGGTACACGATCCATCCGCCGCTGAAATATACGCGATTGATCTATGGCTCTTTGGGCTACTGGCCACCGCCTCTTTACTGGTGCCGATAGCGGTTTATTTTTTCACCCGCAGGAAAAAGTGAAATGATCCCATATCGATTTAATCCTAACCCATCGATCACCCTGTGGAACTCCGCAAATATAAAAAAATGGCTTTCTTTGAAGATCGGGTTCTGACCGAGTCAATTGAAATCAAAACTACGCCGGAAAAAATCTTTAACTTTCTTACCGGTATTGTCGACGATGACAGCTACCGGGCGTGGCATCAGAAAGACCACGTACGCTTGCGCTGGCTTGAAGGAAAACCGTGGGCCGAGGGGTCCGTTATGTATGCCGAGGAATACCTTCACGGAAAATTGCATAAACTCAAATTAAGGCATATCATCGAAAAATGATGGAATTGTGTTAGCCGCTTTTGCCACTCGTAAGTATTTTTTGATCTAAACAGCAAACGAAGGGAAAAGGATATGGGCGCAAATCTGGAAGGTTTGATACCGTTGCTCGGCGGGCTCTATGCTTATCTGCTGGCCCGCGGAGTGGTGCGCGCCAGCAAAGATCCGGTCAAAAACGAAGCCTGGCTGCATAAATGGGGGCCAACACTAAAGTGGCTGGCGCCGCTGGTCATGCTCTTTGGCCTTCTGTTGCTCACAGGTGTCCTTTAAACCCAATCGGTCTAAATAAGGAGTGATCCTATTTTTCAGATCGGTTCGGATAGTTTGAGTTTATCCATGAGCCGGGTTATGATTAAACAGGTGAGCATATGGCAAAAAAGAAAAATCGCTTGGATCGTGAGGGGATGAAGCGAGTGGTCGCTGAGGCCCGCACCAGCCGCCAGCAGCGCATGCAGGGCTATCGCGAACAGGCACTCAAGATTTTCCCCCGGGTCTGTGCCCGCTGCGGCCGTGAATTTGAGGGCAAGCGACTGCGTGAACTGACGGTCCATCACAAAGACCACAACCATGACAATAACCCGCCCGACGGGAGCAACTGGGAGCTGTTGTGCATCTACTGTCATGATAACGAGCATTCGCGGCACCTGGATGCCGAGGGGATCGCCGCGGAGACCCCCGGAGGCGAAGAAGAACCGGCAGGCATACATAAACCGTTTGCCGATCTAGATAAATTGTTAAAAAATAAAAAATAGCTCCTGGATGGGGAAAACGGCATGAAATGGAAATGGCTGGCGGTGGGTTTAATTATTTTGGTTGTTCTGGCGGCCGCAATTTATCTGATCGTTGATCCCGAAACCAAGAAACTGAATAAAACACTGCGTACCCAACTCGGCGGCACTTATATCAGGCTATCGGACGGCATAACGCATTATAAATTGGAAGGCCCCGAGGATGCTAAAGTGGTGGTCCTGGTGCATGGGGGAACCATACCCATATGGACCTGGGACAGCCAGTTTCGTGCTTTAAGGGATGCAGGCTTTCGGGTATTAAGTTATGACACGTTTGGTCGGGGGTATTCCGATAGGCCGGATATCACTTATGACCAGGCGTTATATCGTAAGCAATTATTTGAGCTGGTTGAAAAGCTGGGCTTGTCCGAACCGTTTGATTTAGTCGGCCTTTCGGTCGGCGCTGGCACTGCTATTAATTTCACCGCGAAATATCCTCAGCGGGTGGACAAATTGATTTTAATAGCGCCCTTGATCAATAATTTCAAAACACCGTCTTTTTTCGGTATACCGGTCGTTGGAGAATTTTT